>JAKLIM010000161.1 GCA_022709605.1 Bacteroidota bacterium
CAAACTGAGCAATAACACGTCCCTGAATACCAAGTTCCTGAGCCTTTACCGGATATCGGATATTCTGACTTATATAATTCATCAATTCTTTATCTCCTCCAGGGAAAATCGGCATTTTTTCTACCACATGAAAAATTGTATTTTCGTCGCCCGGAGGTGGCGGTGGAGGTGGAACAAGCTGATCTTGTTGAGTTTGCTGATTTGCTGCGTAACCAACAACTGTTATTTCATCGATCTTTTTCACTGATTTATCCATTTCAACTTCATTTTTTCGAATTGCGACACCGGATTTCGACTTCATTTCGTTATTCGTTACTTGTTTAACAGCCGTCATTTCTTTTTTCGACTGAGATTCAGCTTTTTTTTCTTTCGTTTGTTGAACTGTAGATTGTGCTGTCGTAATAATTGATTCGGCATTGCTCGTAATAATCAGGGCAAATGCCAATGGAACAAAAAGTAAATACTTCAGAATTCCTTTTTTGTCTGTTTTTTGTTGATTCATCATTTTGATTCGTTTTTTTAAAGGTAATACATTAAATTTATTTGTTAATTTTAAATCGGGTGATTGATATGCAAGTCGCAGTAAATGATATTGATAACTTTTGGAATCGAATCCGGATTCTAATACTTTATTGTCGGCTAAAAATTCAAGGTTCTGGCGAATTTCACGTTTCAATAACCACGTGCCGGGATTGAACCAAAAAGCGATACACAAAAATTCGCTCAGCAGTACATCCATACTGTGCCATTGTTTAACATGTGTCATTTCGTGTGTTAGTATCTGTTTGATTTCCTGCTCATTGTGTGATGACGGATTCATATAAATGGTTCCAAAAAACGAAAATGGAGTGATTTCTTTGTCGATAGCCACAATTCTTATATTCTGAATTGTTTCCGTTTTCCCATTCAGTTTTATTCTAATTATTGAAATAAATTGAATGATCATTTGAATTAGAAGTGCCGTTACAACCAAACCGTAAACCAACCAAACCATATTAGTAAAGCTAAAAACACCTGAATTGCTGACAGGAGTTACCGTAATTTCTTGTAGCATCACATAATCTGAAACTATTTTTTGCATGGGTTGCTGACTTTGCAACCAATTTTCGATAGACAAAAACGGATAAGCAAACGAGACTACTACGATGAATAGTAAATAGATTCTGCGGGTTTTCCAAAAAGTGTCGTTCGTAAAAAAGAGTCGGTAAAATAAGTAAAACAAAGCTATCGCAATGTTCACTTTGAGAAAATAAATCAGAATTTCGTTCATTTTTTTTCTATCAGTTTAATGATTTCCTGTAACTCTTCGGTTGATATTTTTTGTTTTTCAACAAAGAAACTCACCATTTCTTTATACGAATTTTCGAAATAATTTTGCACCAATCCTGACATTAATTTCGATTTGTATTCGTTTTCTTCCATAACCGGACAATACTCGTACGTATTGCCGTAACGTTTCGCTTTTACATATCCTTTTCGCTCCAGATTTTTCACAATCGATGCCACAGTAGTATATGGCGGTTGTGGTTCATCCATGAGCTGAATAAAATCCTTGATAAATCCTTTGCCTTGTTGAAATATTATCAACATTATTTCTTCTTCCTGATGGGTTAGTTTTTCCATAACTTTTATTGTATAACGTTTGAAAATCTATTTTATTACGAAATCTTCGCAAAACTACGAAACATTCGTAATAATTGTACCATCAGGCAAATAATTTATATTTTTTTAAACTTTCAGTGAGTAAAACATGTTATCAAAAAAAACACTATTTTTGTAACTCTAAATTAAAATGCTTATGAAAACAACTACATCTTCTTTTCGCAACAAGGCGTTTATCTTATTTCTATTATTTGCTTTGCTTTCTGAATCCGTTTCGGCAGTAAGTTATTACTTTTATATTCAATTATCCGATAAAAATAATTCACCTTATTCGTTGTCAAATCCATCAACATTTTTATCAGCGAAAGCATTAACAAGGCGCGCAGATTTCAACATAGTGTGCGATTCAACCGATTTACCTGTGAATCCCGCTTATGTTACCCAGATTTCGAACTTGGGTATAAAAGTTCATTCACGTTCGAAATGGATGAACGGATTAACCGTGTTGGTTCCGGATTCTACAATAATGAGTCAGGTTCGCACTTTGCCGTTTGTAAAATGGGTTCAGTATACCGGTGAAATTAATGTGGCCGCTCCAGTTTCAAAAAAGATGAAATTGCAGGCCAATGACCTGAATTATGGAACAGCTACTACGCAGATTAATCAGTTAAACGGAATATATCTACATAATTTAGGGTATACCGGAAAAGATATTCATATCGGAGTGCTCGATGCCGGATTTACGAATGTAAATATTAATCCGGGTTTTGATAGTCTTCGGTTATCCGGTCGTTTGCTTGGCACAAAAGATATTGCAGAACCAAATTCGAATATATATTCGCTTGATAGTCATGGTGCTAATGTGTTGTCGATTATGACCGGAAATTTACCCAATCAATACCTCGGAACTGCACCTCACGCATCATTCTGGCTAATCCGAACTGAATATTCGCCCACCGAATATTTAGTAGAAACAGATTTTTGGGCTGCAGGAATCGAATTTGCTGATAGTGTTGGTGTCGATGTTGTCAATTCGTCGCTGGGATACACAGAATACGATGATCCCCAAATGAATTTTACTCATGCAGATATGAACGGACTGGTTTCAAGAGCAAGCCGGGCTGCTAAGATGGCAGCCGACAAAGGAATAATTGTGTGTAATTCGGCTGGAAATGAAGGAAATAAAACATGGCATATTATTGGTTCGCCTGCTGATGCAGATAAAATTCTTGCGGTAGGATCGGTTACTTCAACCGGTGTTGCCAGTGCGTTTTCATCATTTGGTCCAGCTTCAAGCGAAATTATTAAACCAGAAGTTTGTGCAATGGGTTCCTCTACGGCTTATATAAGTACTTCAGGTGCTACAAGTTCAGGTAGTGGAACTTCATACGCTTCGCCGGTTATGGCAGGCATGATGGCTTGTTTTTTACAATATATCAAAGCAAACCGGTCGGTCTATTATATTGAAGACATAATTCAATCGGTAATTCGAAGCAGTAATTTATACGGATATCCTGATCCGCAAATGGGAAATGGAATACCAAATTTTCAGGTAGCTACTGCCAATTTGCCAACTTATGATGGATTCTATGGACTTAAATCAGACAAAATGAAAGTTTTGTTAGATAATACAAATAAAATTTTGAGACTGGAATTAATTGATAGTCTTTATTTAAACGGACAAATTCGGATTTTCAATGTTACAGGTCAGATGTTGATAAATAATAATATTAAAAACGAAGACAACTCATTTAATCTTTCAAATTTTAAATCGGGAATCTATTTGATTTCAGTGTCGAATAATGGATTATCAGAAACTCATAAAATTATTATTAAATAAAAGGAAATTAGAAATTTAGAATTTAGAAATTAGAAATTTAGAAATTAGGAAAATAGGAAATTAGGCAAAAAGAAAATGAAGTAAAAAATTTACCAGTCCTGATTTAGTATTGAAAACCCGAAACCCGAAACAAAAATCAAATGAACTCGATATCACTTTCAGAACTAACCGACCGCATTCAGGAAACTCTAAAACTGAATTTTGATACGCCGGTGTGGATTCGGGCTGAAATCAGCGAGTTACGCGATAATCAAAGCGGTCATTGTTATCTGGAATTAATTGAAAAGGAAGCAGAAACCGGTTTTTTGCTGGCTAAATCCAAAGCTACAATCTGGTCGACTACTTACCGAATGCTGAAACCATATTTTGAAAGCAGTACCGGACAATCGTTGAGAGCCGGTATTAGTGTTTTGGTGGCTGTAACGGTTGAGTTTCATGGTGTGTACGGTTTCAGCCTGAATGTCCGCGATATTGATCCCACATTTACCATTGGTGAAATGGCAGCCCGACGGCTCAAAATTATCCGACAGTTAGAAGATGATGGAATTGCGGACATGAATAAGGAAATTGAATTTCCAAAATTACCGCAGCGTTTAGCAGTCATTTCGTCGGCTACAGCTGCCGGTTACGATGATTTCTGCGATCAACTTAAAAATGATCCTGCCCATTTTGCATTTTATCCCAAACTTTTTCCGGCGGTAATGCAAGGCGATCAGGCCGAAAGTTCCATTATTTCGGCGTTAGAAAAAGTATACAATCATCAAGAGGCTTTCGATGTTGTTGTTATCATTCGGGGTGGAGGCGCAATTACCGATTTGGCTTGTTTCGATTCATACGAGCTTGCTTCAAATTGTGCCCAGTTTCCCTTGCCGGTGCTTGCCGGTATTGGTCATCAGCGCGATGTGTCAATTCTGGATATGGTAGCTCATACTTCGGTTAAAACACCTACGGCAGCGGCTTCGTTTTTAATAGAAACTATGCAACAAACTGAAAATGCTATGTTGGACGTAGTTGCAGATATGGAGCAAATTGTTCGACGTAAAATCGTAGAACAAAACAGATTTTTTGAAACTATTAACTGGAAAATAAAGCAAAATTTGAAAAGCAGAGTTTCTGCTAAAAATATGCTTCTCGAAAAGCAAAAGAGCAGATTGAAATCGGCCCTTAGTACTACATTCAGTCGTCAACAATATCGTATTGGATTAATCGAAAAAAGTATTGAATCACATTCTCCTGCTTTTTTGCTAAAACACGGATACACCATAACCACATTGAACGGAAAACGAATTACTACCGTGAAACAGGTGAAAGCATTGGATAAAATACGTACTTTTGTACATGATGGAGATTTCGGAAGTGAAGTTTTTGGATAGATCAAATAGTAAAGAACAAAGAGTAAAGACAAAAGATTTATGTCGGTAATTACACTTAAAAATATGGAGTTTCATGCTTACCACGGTTGTATGGAGCACGAACAGCAACTTGGTAATACATTTTTGGTTACAGTGAGTATCAATATTGATACTGAACTTGCCAGGCAAACCGATCATTTGAACGACACATTAAATTATGCGGAGGTTTATAATGTTGTTAAAAGACAAATGCTAATTCCTTCGAAGCTGATTGAACATTCAGGACAAATGATTTTAGAAAATATATTCGAAAATTTTCCGCAAATAAGTTTTGTTTCTGTAGAATTATCAAAATTAAACCCTCCGTTGGGAGGAAAAGTAGAATCTGTTTCTATTCAATTGGAGAAGAATAGATAGAACTTTTTTTCAATTATTAATTGAGCGAATATTTATTATTTATCTCAACAACAAGCTGTTATTCGGTAAGTTGTTGAGATTTTTTTTGTTTTGTAATACAACTATTCATTTTATAATTATTTAAAAAATAAATAAATATACAAATAATGAACAAAAAATAGTAAAAGTCAGTTTTACTATTAACTTTGTATTCTATATTTGCACAAAGCATATTTTATGAATTTACATATAAAAAACGAAACTTCAACCCTGAAAGCGGTCGTGTTAGGACAGCCCGGTTCGATAGGGAAAATACCTGATCCAGAGCATACTTATGATGCAAAGTCATTAGAATCGGTGTTGAATGGTATTTATCCTACGGAAGAATCTATTTATAAAGAAATGTCGGGTTTTGAAAAAGTGCTGCTGAAATACGGTGTGCAGGTTTTTCGTCCGTGGACATTGGAAAATTGCAATCAGGTTTTTGCACGCGATGTGGCATTTGTAATTGACGATAAGATTATAAATTCCAACATCATACCTGATCGCGAAGATGAAAAGGAAGCTTATGAAGTAATTTATGATCAGATAGCATACAATAAGATTTTTAATTTGCCCGAACGTGCTCATGTCGAAGGTGGCGATGTGGTTTTGTATAACGATTTTGTGTTTGTGGGTCTTTACACCGGCAGTGATTATGCTGATTTGAAAACAGCCCGTACTAATCTTTATGCCTTTAATTTTCTGAAAGAAATTTTTCCGGAGAAAACCATGATTCCTATCGAACTTGTTAAAAATGACCTGAATTCACGACTTGGTGTTTTGCATCTCGATTGTGCATTTATGCCAGTAGCTCGTGATAAAGCGCTGATATACAAAGATGGATTTAAATTCGTGAAAGATTATAAACTGATTATTGATATTTTTGGAAAAGAAAATATTTTTGAAATCACACAGGAAGAAATGTATCAAATGAACACCAATGTATTTTCAATTTCGCCGGATGTTGTAGTTTCAGAAAGTAATTTCACCAGATTAAATAATTATATGAAGCAACAATGGGGTTTAACTGTTGAACAAATTCCTTATGCTGAAATATCGAAAATGGGTGGATTATTTCGTTGTTCCACTTTGCCTCTTGTCAGGGCAAATGATTAACTAACCTGAATTTATTAAAAGAAAATGGGAAGACAAAATGCAAATACTGTTTTGATGATTGAACCTGTTGCATTTGGGTTTAATGCTGAAACAGAAGTAAATAATTTTTTTCAACAAAGAGGAAATCACTCTGCTGATCAGGTTCAATTGCTGGCGTTGGTCGAATTTAATGGAATGGTTGAGCAATTACGATCCAAAGATATTCGGGTAATTGTGGTAAAAGACACCATAGAAACTTATACGCCGGATTCAATATTCCCCAATAATTGGGTAACGTTTCACGAAGATGGGAGTGTGGTTGTTTATCCTGTCTTTGCGTTAAACCGCCGGTTGGAACGCAGGTACGATATAATTCAGCATGTAATTGACTCAGGATACAAACACACAAAATTTTCGGATTATACTTGTTTCGAAAATCAGAACTATTTTCTGGAAGGAACCGGAAGCTTGATTTTCGATCACGTAAACAGAATTGTTTATGCGGCTTTGTCAGAACGAACCAGTTATGAAATGCTTTTGGGTTTTTGTGGTGATTTTGGTTTCACACCTGTTATCTTTTCAGCTTTTCAGACCGTTGGTCAACGTCGATTGCCCATTTATCATACCAATGTAATGTTAAGTGTGGCTGATAATTACGTTGTTATTTGTCTGGATTGCATTGACGATAAAGAAGATCGTGAAAATTTACTCGAATCATTTCGGAAAACCGGCAAAATAATAATATCTATTTCTGAAAAACAAATGAACAATTTTGCCGGTAACATGCTTCAACTTCAAAACGCTGAAGGTACAAAATATTTAGTATTGTCAGAAACTGCGTATAATTCATTGGATAATTATCAGTTGAACAAGCTGCAAAGTTTTAATGAGCTAATTGTAGTCCCTGTGCCAACAATTGAGCAATACGGTGGTGGAAGTGTTCGGTGTATGATGGCGGAAGTGTTTTGAAAAGTTTGGGGTTTGAGAGTTTGAAAATTTGTAGTTTGAGTTTAGAAAGTTCAATTTATCTTATTTATTATGATTAAAAATAATTTTACTGCATCTGAATTAATGGAGCTAGAGGATAAATACGGCGCTCACAATTATCATCCGCTTCCGGTTGTTTTAGCGAGGGGCGAGGGAGTTTTCGTTTGGGATGTTAACAATAAACGTTATTATGATTTTCTGTCCGCTTATTCTGCTGTTAATCAAGGTCATTGTCATCCGAAAATTGTCGAAACTTTGATTGAACAAGCACGGAAACTTACGCTTACTTCGCGCGCTTTTTACAACAATCAGTTGGGCGTTTTTGAGCAATTTATTACGCAATATTTCCATTACGACAAAGTTTTGCCTATGAATACCGGCGCCGAAGCTGTAGAAACAGCCATTAAACTTTGCCGGAAATGGGCTTACACAAAAAAGCAAATTCCTGAAAATGAAGCTCAGATTATTGTTTGTGAAGGAAATTTCCACGGACGAACCACCACCATTGTTTCTTTTTCGATCGATCCGGATGCATTTACTCATTATGGACCATATACGCCTGGTTTTGTTGTTATTCCGTACAATAATATAAATGCGTTTAAAGAAGT
>JAKLIM010000162.1 GCA_022709605.1 Bacteroidota bacterium
TTAGAGGCGTTTTTAATGCGGATGCCCCAACCATCAGCAACGGCATCGTCGCCAACGCCTTCGAAAGTGATAAAGCTTGTGGCATTGTTGTCGTTTTCAATTACAATATCACCATTCAGCATATACGACAAATCGGTGATTTGTCCCACTAAACGAACAATGAGCGGGCGCGATTCCTTGCCTTTTTTGAAACCGTCAAGTATAGTTTGCAAACCCACACAAGGATTTGTAGTGGCCCCTGTCACATTTAACGAAATGGTATTTTTGGTGTTTTGGGTAATATAAATTATCAATGCATTGTCCTTTGGCGTACCATCCATTTTGTATGCTCCGGGAACTCGTCCGTTGGCAAATGCAAATCCGGTTCTATCCTGCGCTAAAACGGTTAAAACTCCTGTTTCTGAACCTGTTCCTTCTATACTTGCGGTTACAGGCACAACTTTAAAAGTATAAGTTCCTGCCTGAAGTCCTAATACATCGGCACGAAAATAGGTGCCATAATTTCGAATAAGTTGAGTGTCAATTTTTCTGTTGGTAATTCCATTTCCGCTGTAATAAACATTGTAACTGTCGGCTCCAGCGGCAGGTTGCCATTTAATAAATGCAGATTCGAGCCATCCGGTTGATTCAGAAATGACAACCGATTGCGCGCGGGTTTGAGAAATACCCAGAAAAATCATCAGTATAAAAAGTAATTTTTTCATTCTTCAGTAAAATATTGAGTTCTAAAATTGTTTGATCTTGATGCGTGAAATATTTTCGATACAAAATTACTTTAAAATCAGTAGAATGATGTAGATATATTGGTTGATTAATGTAGTTATTTTGTTTCACCATTGTGATTTAACTAAAATAGATAAATTGTTTCTAAGTAAAACATCACTTCAATATAAAGTTGTGATAGAAATGCCGATTTTAATAACTTTTGAGTACATTTACACTGCTTTTTCGTTTATCATTTATAAATTTTCTACTTGATGAGGCTTATCTTATTTTTAGTAATTTACCAATTAATTGTTGGTTTATCTTATGTTACAGCTCAACAACCTGAGTGGGAAAATCAGCACATCCTCCAAATAAACCGCGAACCGGCACGCGCCTCTTTTTTTAGTTATAAAAATAAACCAGCCGATAGCCAACTTACGCTCAATGGAACATGGAAATTCAACTGGACACCAACAACAGAAAATAGAGTTATCGACTTTTTTAAACCAAATTTTGATGATAGTTCCTGGAAAAATTTTCAGGTTCCGGCCAATTGGGAAATAAATGGATACGGAACACCCATCTATATTTCAGCAGGTTATCCGTTCAAAATTGATCCTCCACGGGTAACATCCACACCAAAGGAAACTTACACAACTTACAAGGAACGAAATCCTGTGGGGCAATACCGCAGAACATTCGTTTTACCCGATAATTGGAAGGAAAATGGACAAACATTCCTGAATTTCGGAGGTGTGATAAGTGCATTTTATGTATGGATAAACGGTCAGTTTGTGGGTTACAGCCAGGGAAGTATGAACACGAGCGAGTTCAACATTACAAAATTTCTAGCATCAGGCGAAAATAAAATTGCCATTGAGGTTTATCGTTACAGCGACGGCTCGTATCTCGAAGATCAGGACATGTGGCGCATGAGCGGAATTCATCGCAGCATTACACTTTTTCATACACCCGACATTCGCATTGCCGATTTCACGGTGCGCACCTTGTTAGATGAAAATTACGAAAATGCGACCTTGGAAATTGACCCCGAAATGGCTGTTTTCAACAACCAAAATGGTAAAGGCTACAAAGTGCGAGCACAAATAAGTGGCTTACTAAACGAAACAGCAGACGTGTCTGCTATTTTGAATTTGGATAAAAAAGCAGCCTTGATGAACGAATGGAATCCGCAACGCGGCCCACGCAAAACAGGACGAATTAAAGCCAACATAAAAAATCCACTCAAATGGACTGCCGAAAAGCCAAATCTTTATAACTTGCAAGTTACGCTCGAAGATAGTTTGGGAAATGTGATAGAACGCATTCAACAAAAAATCGGTTTTCGGTCTGTTGAAATAAAAGATGGACAAATGTTAATTAATGGCAAACCGACGCGTTTACGCGGCGTTAACCGACACGAGCACGATCCTGTATTGGGAAAAGTGATGACCGAAAAACGTATGTTGCAGGATATTTTATTAATGAAACAGGCCAATATAAATGCTGTTCGTACAGCACATTATCCGAATGTGACACGTTGGTATGAGTTGTGCGATTCGCTCGGGATGTACGTGATGGACGAAGCTGATATTGAAGAACACGGACTGCGCGGCACCCTGGCTTCCGATCCGGAATGGTCGGCAGCATTTATGGACAGAGCCATACGAATTGCCGAACGCGACAAAAATCATCCTTCGGTAATCATGTGGAGCATTGGCAACGAAAGCGGATATGGACCTAATTTTGCAGCGGTTTCAGCATGGCTAAAAGATTTTGATCCGACCCGACCCATTCATTACGAAGGTGCACAGGGCATAAATGGCGAACCCGATCCTTCAACGGTTGATGTAATTAGCCGATTTTATACACGTGTAAAACAGGAATATCTGAACCCGGGCATTGCCGAAAACAGCAATATGGAACGCGCTGAAAATGCCCGCTGGGAAAGATTGCTCGATATTGCCGAACGAACCAATGACCATCGTCCTGTTTTGACAAGCGAATATGCGCATTCCATGGGCAATGCGTTGGGAAATTTTCAGGAATACTGGGATGAAATTTATAGCCATAAACGTATGCTCGGTGGCTTTATCTGGGATTGGGTAGATCAGGGAATTTACAAAAAACTACCGAATGGAAAAACTCAGGTTTCGTATGGCGGTGATTTTGGCGATTTTCCTAATCTGAAAGCATTTTGTTTCAACGGAATAGTAATGAGTGATAGGGAAATAACACCTAAATACGAAGAAGTCAGAAAAGTATATCAACCCATTGATATAAAGTATGTGAACGGAGAAATTCGAATCATTAATCGCCATCACCATACCAATTTATCAGCTTATAAATACAACTGGACAATAACGCAATATGGAAAAATAAAATTCAAAGGTGAACACAATGTTCCTGATTTAAATCCCGGAGATACGGTATTCATAACATCCCCCGATTCAATGGCAGTTTTGCCCAACGGAGATTTTAACCTGAATATTTATTTTAGTTTAAAAAATGAAACCACTTGGGCTAAAGCAGGACATATAATTGCTTATGAACAATTCAATATTCAAGATGGAAAACTTGCCGATGAAGCCATTTCGAACAAAGGAAAATTAATTGTAAAAACAGAAAATGAAAGTTTAATCGCAAACGGACAATTATTTTCTATTCGTTGGAATTTAAAAAACGGAAATCTTACCTCGCTTGTTTATTCCGGAAAGGAAATGTTGGGGAAAAATGCTACAGATTTTGAAAATCAACCTGTTGTTCAAGCTTTCCGGGCCCCAACCGATAACGACAAAGGTTTTGGAAACTGGTTGGCAAAGGATTGGAAAGTACAGGGACTTGATTCTCCAAAAGTGAATGTTGATTCTGTTCAACATTTCAGTCGGAAAGATGGAGCATTGGTCGTAGAAATTAGAAAAACCAATCAATATAAAAACGGAAAAGTGGCAACCAAACTCATTTATACAGTCACTTCCGAAGGCGAAATTGATTTGGAATGCACATTCAATCCCATCGGAAATCTGCCGGAATTACCACGCTTGGGAATTGCATTGGCATTAAACGGCGATTATCAGAATTTCAGTTGGTATGGTCGCGGGCCGCACGAAAATTATCCCGACCGAAAGACTTCGGCTTTGATGGGACTTTGGAGTGGAAAAGTAAGCGAACAAGCCGTGAAATATCCTCGTCCGCAAGATACGGGAAACAAAGAAGATATTCATTTTCTGAGTTTGACAAATGTCAAAAAACAAGGAATAAAAGTAATGGCAGTGGATAAATCTTTTTCGGCTTCGGCATTGAATTATTCGGCAAACGATCTGGCAAACGAAACGCACGAATGCAATTTAATCCCGCGAAAAGAAGTAATTCTTAGTCTGGATTGTGCTATACTCGGTCTTGGAAACAGCAGTTGTGGACCGGGAGTTTTAAAAAAATATGCCATTGAGAAAAAAGAACATGTATTACATGTCAGAATATCAGCCCACTAAATCCCCCGAAGGGGGACTTAAAGAGAGCAATGAATTGGTTTTTTGGTTGTGTGAAATTCAAATACAAATAATTACAATTATAGATATAAATATAAATTAACTTGGTCTTAATGTCCCCTCTCTTTTTCCCCTCTCCTCAAGGAGAGGGGTTAGGGGTGAGGTTTGGATTTAGGGGGCCGCTCTTGACATTATGAAAACAACTTTACGTGGAATAGTTCCACCATTGGTAACACCATTATTAGACAACAACACTTTGGATGTTGAAGGTCTTGAACGATTGATCGAACACGTCATTGCAGGCGGTGTTCATGGTATTTTTATACTCGGCACTACAGGCGAAGCGCAAAGTCTCAGCTTTGAACTTCGTTATACTATGATAAAAGAGTCATCGCGAATATTAAATAAACGCCTGCCACTTTTGGTCGGTATTTCGGATACATCTTTGGTTGATAGTGTAACGCTGGCTGATTTGGCTGCCGAATGCGGTGCTGACGCTGTGGTTTCTGCACCTCCTTATTATTTTGCAACAGGTCAGGCTGAGTTGGCTGAATTTTACGAACAATTAATTCCGAAACTCAAGTTGCCAATTTATTTGTATAATATGCCAACGCATACCAAAGTTTCGTTTGCGCCATCGACCATTCGCCGCATAGCCGAAAATCCGAAAGTGATTGGTTTCAAGGACAGTTCCGCGGGTGGAGCTTACTTTCAGGCTGTAATGCACGAATTTCGCGATCGACCGGAGTTTTCGCTTTTTGTTGGACCGGAAGAAATGATGGCCGAAGTGGTTTTAATGGGAGCACATGGCGGAGTGAATGGCGGTGCAAACATGTTTCCAAAGCTGTATGTTGAACTTTATAATGCTGCTGCCGCAAAAGATGTGGACAAAGTACGAGAACTTCACGCGAAAGTGATGCAAATCAGCTCAACCATTTATACAGTTGGAAGTTACGGTTCAAGTTACCTGAAAGGCGTAAAAGCAGGACTGTCAATTTTGGGAATCTGCAACGATTTTCTGGCAGCTCCGTTTAATAAATTCGACGAAGCACATAAAAATAAAATTCGTATAGCGATAAAGAATCTGAATTTATAATTTTCCACCAATTTAACTTTTCCAAAGACTTTCTTACTCCCCCTTTAGGGGGTCGGGGGGCAGACTTACTTTATGCAAATAAGCACCATAGATCTAATCGTATTTTTAGTTTTTACCGCAGGAACAGTTCTTTTCGGCAGTTCATTTGTGAGGAAAAATAATAACGCAGCCGACTACACAAGCGGAAATGGAACTATGCCCGGTTTTGTAGTGGGAATGTCCATTTTTGCAACTTATGTCAGCAGCATCAGTTTTTTGGCATTGCCCGGAAATGCTTATCTCGGAAACTGGAATTCTTTGGTTTTCAGTTTTACAATTCCCATTGCCGCCATTATTGCCGCCAAATTTTTCGTTCCGTTTTATCGAAATATAAGCAGTATTTCAGCATACAGTTTTTTGGAAGAACGATTTGGATATTGGGCAAGGGCTTATGCAGCAAGTTGTTATTTGTTGACTCAAATTGCACGTATTGGTTCGGTGCTTTTTCTGATGGCATTACCGATGAGCTCCATGTTGGGCTGGAGTATTCCGCTGATTATCATCCTTACAAGTATTTGTGTAATTATTTATTCTGTTTTGGGTGGAATAAAAGCGGTTATGTGGACGGATGCAATTCAGGGGACTATCCTGATTATCGGTGCAATAATGTGCGTATTAATTTTACTCTTTTCATTGCCCGATGGACCTGTTCAGATTTTCAAAATTGGTACTGAATTTAATAAATTCTCGCTCGGATCGTTTGGTTTGGAATTAAATACATCTACTTTTTGGGTCATGCTGATGTACGGGACATTTATAAATTTACAAAATTTCGGTATCGATCAAAATTACGTGCAACGCTATAAAAGTGCCAGAAATATTAAAAGCGCCCGTTTCTCAACCCTGTTTGGAGGTTTACTTTATATGCCGGTGAGTTTTTTCTTTTTCTTTATCGGCACAGCTTTATTTGCTTTTTATAAAGTCAATCCCACACTTTTACCGGTGGAAGTTACCGGCGATAAAGTTTTTCCATATTTCATTATCAATCAATTACCAGTAGGAGTTACCGGCTTGCTCATTGCGGCCATTTTTGCTGCCGGAATGAGTACCATTTCCACAAGTATCAACAGTTCAGCGACCATTATTCTGACCGATTTTTTCCAACATCGTAAAAAAGAATTGACTGAAAAGCAAAACATGAAAATTTTGTATTTCGCATCATTTGTGTTGGGATTGTTCGGTATGCTCGTCGGTTTAGCCATGATGTCAGTGAAAAGTGCCCTCGATGCTTGGTGGAGTTTAGCCGGCATTTTCAGCGGTGGCATGTTGGGATTATTCCTGCTTGGATATATTTCGCAGAAAGTGAAAAACGTGCATGCATTCGTCGGAGTCATTGCCGGACTTTCACTTATCGCCTGGATTACATTCAGCGGACAAACCGTTTTGCATAATTACATGACCATTGTTCTTGGCACTTTAACAATATTTTTTGTCGGATTTGGATTGTCGTTGGTTATGAAACGTAAAGTTTGATGTTGCAATATTTTGAAAATATGACTATACAACTTCTTTTGTTGGAAAGTTACAATCGTATTCCTATTCTTAAAATTTTACACCATAAAAAACAACTATTCTTTGCGTTTATTACGCATTGAATATTTGTTTTAATTTTCAAATTAGTAAAGCAATCCAAACAACCAAATTGGAATTTTATTCCCCCAACCAATGTCGATAGCATCCGACACAATATAGCTGTCGGGAATATCTTTTATCTGATTGTATTTCTTGTTTTTACCTCCAACTTCCACAATATATTTATTTTCAATCAGAAAATCACCTTTTTGAGAAGTTGCAACTTTATACTTCACTTTTAACTGATTCACCATAAAGGTTTCACGCACATTTCCTTCTTCCGGTTTTACGGTTGACAATGCAAAAAGAAGATTTGTATTGTTCAACAGTACTTTTTCCGGTTTTGTGAGAATGCTCATTCCTTTATTTGCCGGCATAAGCGAATTTATAAGTCCTGCTTTACTCAGATAACTCAGGTATTTCAGCGTTGTAGCTCTGTTAAGTTGCATATCGGTACTCAGTTTTTCGATATTGGGCGTGTAAGGCACTAAAGTAGAGAGCGTCATCAACATTTTTTTTAAAGCATACATTCCTGAAAAATCAATTTTTTCGATAGCCGGAATATCCTTGTCGATAATTGTATTGACAACATTCTGAAGTTTCATGGTGTAATTTCGCAAACCTTCTTTGTAGATTGGATAAAAGCCCGAGCTTATATAATTGCGAAAATACAGTGCTATTTTGTGTTTCGAAACAATACTGGTCGCAATATTGATGTGATTTTCGATAATTTCTTCCAATGACACCACAGGTATGTCGGCAATGCCTTCGAACAATAAATATTCGCGAAACGACAAGCCGTGTAGTTCAAAAATAACTGCTCTGCGACTTAAATCAGCATTGGCGTTGTAAATTTCGAGCATTGATGAACCGCTGAATACAATGTGTAATTCAGGATAGCTGTCGTAAATATTTTTTAGTTCGATAGCCCAATTCGGGTAGCGGTGAATTTCATCAATCAAAATGTGTGTTCCTCCAAAGCGGCTAAACTGCTCAGCAAAATCGAGTAAACTGTGATTT
>JAKLIM010000163.1 GCA_022709605.1 Bacteroidota bacterium
TTCGAGCCTCTCTGCCCGTGCAAATTTCTATTTATATATGAAGAAGATAATTAACTATATCAAAGAGTCGTATACAGAACTAGTTCAAAAAGTTTCGTGGCCTACACGCTCGGAACTTACCAGCAGTGCTATTGTAGTATTGATTGCTTCCATCATTCTTGCGCTGATAGTTTGGCTTATGGATGTTAGTTTTGAAGGTATCATGACATTCGTCTACGAAAAATTAATGTAATTTTAATTAGGGAGGGTAAAAGAAGTGTCTGAGTCAACTAATTTTAAATGGTACGTGATGCGTGCTATTAGTGGTAAAGAGAACAAGGTGAAAGAATATATTGATGCTGAAATCAAAAAATCTGATCTTGGTCAATATGTTTCTCAGATATTAATCCCAACCGAAAAAGTTTACCAAATTCGTAACGGCAAAAAAATTACAAAAGAACGTAGTTGTATGCCGGGTTATGTTTTGATTGAAGCCAATCTGATCGATGAAATTCATCATCGTCTTCGCAACACCCCCAATGTAATCGGATTTCTCGGTGGTAAAAACAATGTTCCGACACCTGTTCGCATCTCTGAAGTGAATAGAATACTCGGTACAATGGACGAACTTATCGAGAATGGTGAAGAAATGCTTACACCTTTCATTAAACAAGAAAATGTGAAAGTAATTTCCGGACCATTCAGCGGTTTCAGCGGATTAATCGAAGAGGTGAACACCGAAAAGAAAAAACTCAAAGTTATGGTTATGATATTCGGACGAAAAACTTCGCTCGAATTATCTTTTACACAAGTAGAAAAGGAATAGTTGATTGAGTTACAAATCGCCTGTTCCGCTTACAAATAAAAAAAATAAAAATTATGGCTAAAGAAATTGCTGGACTTATTAAATTACAGATTAAAGGAGGTGCGGCAAACCCATCTCCCCCGGTAGGACCTGCATTAGGTTCTAAAGGGATCAATATTATGGAGCTTTGCAAACAGTTCAATGCCAGAACCCAGGAAAAAGCAGGTAAAGTTTTACCTGTTGTTATCACTTATTTTACCGATAAATCTTTCGAATTTGTAGTAAAAACTCCTCCGGTAGCTATCCAGCTGTTGGAAGTTGCAAAACTTAAAGGAGGTTCGGCCGAACCAAACCGCAAAAAAATTGCGGAAATTACCTGGGATCAGGTAAAGGTTATTGCCGAAGACAAAATGGTGGATTTAAATTGCTTCGGACTTGAATCAGCAATGAAAATGATTGCAGGTACAGCAAGAAGCATGGGTATTACCGTTAAAGGTTCATTTCCAACTAATATTTAATTAAACTTCAATTAAAATGAGTAAACTGACAAAAAATCAAAGGTTAGCTTTAGAAAAAATTGAAGCTGGAAAAACCTACACTCTCAAGGAAGCAGCTTTATTAATAAAAGAAATTTCTACAACAAAATTCGATGCTTCAGTTGATATAGATGTACGGTTAGGTGTTGACCCACGTAAAGCCAACCAAATGGTTCGCGGAGTTGTTTCGCTCCCAAATGGTACCGGCAAACAAGTAAGGGTTCTTGCATTATGTACTCCCGATCAGGAAGCAGCGGCTAAAGAAGCCGGGGCTGACTATGTTGGTCTCGATGAATATATCGAAAAAATAAAAGGTGGCTGGACAGATGTTGATGTTATCATCACTATGCCTGCTATCATGGGTAAATTAGGAGCTTTAGGACGTATATTAGGCCCGCGTGGTTTAATGCCGAACCCTAAGAGCGGTACTGTTACCAATGAAGTAGGCAAAGCAGTAAAAGAAGTAAAACAAGGTAAAATCGACTTTAAAGTTGATAAATATGGTATTGTACATACTTCGGTAGGTAAAGTATCTTTTACCCCCGAACAAATCATTGGCAATGCTAAAGAATTTGTTGGTACTTTGATGAAACTGAAACCTACCTCATCAAAAGGTACTTATGTTAAGAGCATTTATCTTTCAAGCACAATGAGTACGGGTATTAAAATTGACCCAAAATCAGTTGAAGAATAAAATTAAAAGTTTATGAAAAAGGAAGATAAAAGCGCTATTATAAAACAACTTGAGTCAACTATCAACGAGTATGCTCACTTCTATTTGGCTGATATTGCCGGCTTAAATGCTGCACAAACAAGCCAATTACGTCGTGTTTGTTACAAAGAAGATATTAAACTTGTTGTTGTAAAAAATACATTGCTTCAAAAAGCATTTGAAAACTCATCAGTTAACTTCAGCGAGCTATATGATTCGTTGAAAGGCGAAACTTCATTGATGCTTTCGAATACAGGTAACGCACCTGCAAAGGTGATAAAAGATTTCAGCAAATTAAAAGGTAATAAGCTGAAAAAACCCGTATTGAAAGCTGCGTATGTGGAACAAAGTTTTTACATAGGTGAAAATCAATTGGAAGCACTTATAACTCTAAAGAGCAAAAACGAACTTATTGCCGAAGTTGTTGCCTTGTTGCAATCGCCTGCTAAGAACGTTATATCCGCACTCCAATCCGGAGGAAGTACTATCCATGGCGTGTTGAAAACATTAGCCGAAAGATAATTTAATTAATAAAAAAAACAAAAACATAAAAAATAAGTAAAATGGCAGATTTGAAAGCTTTTGCAGAACAATTGGTTAACTTAACAGTTAAAGAAGTAAATGAGTTAGCTCAAATTTTGAAAGATGTATATGGTATCGAACCCGCTGCTGCAGCTGTTGCTGTTGCTGCCGGACCTGCAGCTGTTGCTGAAGTAGTCGAAGAAAAAACATCTTTTGATGTAGTATTAAAAGGAGTTGGTGCTAATAAATTAGCGATTGTAAAATTGGTAAAAGAATTAACAGGTCTTGGACTTAAAGAAGCAAAAGACTTAGTTGATGCTGCTCCTTCAGTAATTAAAGAAGGTGCAACTAAAGACGAAGCTGAAGCATTGAAGAAAGCACTTGCTGACGGCGGAGCTGAAGTAGAACTTAAATAGTACCACCTGATTATCAGGCTTTTGGTTTAGATTCCCTCTTCAAGAGGGATTCTAAACCTTTTTCTGTCTATAAAATAATTGAGTTCACCGCATCACCAAAAAAACTCTTTGAAAATGTCTTCAACACCAAAAGTGCAAAGAATAAATTTTGCTTCGATTAAAAATCAGTTCGATTATCCTGATTTTTTAGATGTACAAATTAAATCTTTTCAGGATTTCTTTCAAATGGATACTTCCCCTGAAAGAAGAAAGTCAGAAGGATTATATAAAGTTTTTAATGAAAACTTTCCTATTGCTGACACAAGAAATAATTTCATCCTCGAATTTCTCGATTATTACGTTGACCCTCCCCGTTATTCAATCGAAGAATGTATAGAAAGAGGTTTAACTTACAGCGTTCCTTTAAAAGCGAAATTAAAACTGTATTGTACCGATCCCGATCACGAAGATTTTGATACCGTGATTCAGGATGTTTATCTGGGCCCCATACCTTACATGAGTCCCAAGGGTACTTTTGTAATCAATGGTGCAGAGCGTGTAATTGTATCACAGCTCCATCGTTCGCCAGGCGTGTTTTTTGGTCAGAGCACCCATGCCAATGGTACAAAATTATACTCGGCACGTATTATTCCTTTTCGTGGCTCATGGATAGAATTTGCTACTGACATTAACAATGTGATGTATGCATATATCGACAGGAAGAAAAAATTGCCCGTAACCACACTCCTTCGCGCCATCGGATTTGAAAGCGATAAAAATATTTTAGAAATTTTCAATCTTGCTGAAGAAATCAAAGTAAGTAAAACCAGTCTGAAAAAAGCGATTGGTCAAAAGCTTGCTGCCCGTGTTCTTAAAACATGGATTGAAGACTTTGTAGATGAAGATACCGGCGAGGTTGTAAGTATTGAGCGTAACGAAGTGATTATCGATCGTGAAACCATTCTCGAAAATCATCACATTGATGAAATTATTGAGGCTGGCACTCCGACTATTTTACTTCATAAACCTGAAGCTAATCAGAATGATTATGCTATCATATATAATACATTACAGAAAGATCCGAGCAACTCGGAGAAAGAAGCTGTTTTGTACATTTACCGTCAGTTACGAAATGCAGTGCCTGCTGATGATTCAACAGCCCGCGAAGTAATTAACAATCTTTTCTTTTCCGAAAAACGTTACGATTTAGGTGATGTTGGACGTTTCCGTATCAACAGAAAACTAAATCTTTCTATCGATCCGGGAGTAAAGATTCTGACAAAAGAAGATATTATTGAAATTATCAAATACCTGATTGAATTAATAAATTCGAAAGCAGATGTTGATGATATCGATCACTTGAGTAACCGTCGCGTCCGCACTGTGGGTGAACAACTTCACAACCAGTTTGGTGTAGGATTGTCGCGTATGGCCAGAACTATTCGCGAACGTATGAATGTGCGTGACAACGAGGTTTTTACTCCGATTGATCTGATCAATGCCAAAAGTATTTCTTCGGTTATCAATTCGTTCTTTGGAACAAATGCATTGTCTCAGTTTATGGATCAACAGAATCCATTGGCCGAAATAACTCACAAACGTCGTATGTCAGCGCTCGGGCCTGGCGGTTTGTCGCGTGAGCGTGCCGGTTTCGAGGTACGTGACGTACACTATACGCACTACGGACGTCTTTGTCCGATTGAAACTCCCGAAGGACCAAACATCGGTTTGATTTCGTCGTTGTGTATCTATGCCAAAATTAACGAGCTTGGATTTATTGAAACTCCATACCGCAAAGTTGAAAATGCAATTGTTGACACTACGCCAGAAGGAATTGAATATTTCACAGCAGAAGAAGAAGAAAATCTTATTGTAGCGCAGGGAAATGCACCATTGCGTGAAGATGGAACATTTATTCGTCCGAAAGTAAAATCACGTTTGGGAGCTGATTTCCCTGTTGTTTTGCCGGGTGAAGTTAATTTAATGGATGTTTCTCCCTCGCAAATTGCTTCTATTGCAGCTGCATTGATTCCTTTCCTCGAACATGATGATGCCAACCGTGCATTGATGGGATCGAACATGATGCGTCAGGCAGTTCCATTATTGCGTTGCGAAGCACCGATTGTAGGTACAGGTATTGAAAAACAATTAATACACGACTCGCGGACACAAATTATTGCCGAAGGAAGTGGTATTATCGAATTTGTTGATGCAGATTGCATTAAAATCAGATACGACCGAAGTGAAGAAGAAGAATTTGTAAGTTTTGAATCTTCATTGAAAGAATATAAAATACCTAAATTTCAGAAAACAAATCAAAACACTACGATAGATCTTCGTCCCATTGTACGCAAAGGAGATAAGGTTGAAAAAGGTACCATGTTAACTGAAGGTTATGCCACTCAAAATGGTGAACTTGCCATTGGTAAAAACCTGAAAGTTGCATTTATGCCCTGGAAAGGTTACAACTTCGAAGATGCGATTGTAATTAACGAACGCGTTGTTCGCGAAGATGTATTTACATCAGTACATGTGGTAGAACAATTACTAGACGTACGTGAAACAAAACGTGGTATTGAAGAATTCACCTCTGACATTCCAAACGTTAGCGAAGAAGCAACTAAAGATTTGGACGAAAATGGTATTATCCGCATCGGTGCACGCATCGAACCGGGCGATATTATTATCGGTAAAATTACACCAAAAGGTGAATCAGATCCTTCGCCGGAAGAAAAATTACTTCGTGCTATCTTTGGTGATAAAGCCGGAGATGTGAAAGATGCTTCGTTGAAAGCTACTCCATCATTATCAGGAGTTGTTATTGGTAAACGATTATTCTCAAAAGCTCAGAAAAACCGCAAATCAAAATTAGCTGATAAAGCGGTTCTTCCACGTTTGGATGAAGAATTTGAAGTTCAGGCAAGTGTATTGCGTGAAACGCTGATTGAAAAACTTATGATTCTTATCGGAGAAAAAACTTCGGCAGGAATTAAAGATTTCTTAGGGGCTGATATTATTTCGCGTAACAGCAGATTTACTATTGAGCGCTTGCGCGAAATTGATTATACAACGATTCAAATTTATAAATGGACTGCTGATTCGCACAAAAACGAATTAATCAGACAGTTGATTTTAAACTATTTGAGGAAATTTAAAGAACTCGATGCTCAGATTAAACGTCAGAAATTCAACATTACCATTGGCGATGAACTTCCAAACGGAATTGTACAGATAGCCAAAGTATATATTGCTAAAAAACGTAAAATCAGAGTTGGAGATAAAATGGCGGGACGTCATGGAAACAAAGGTATTGTATCGCGTATTGTCCGTCAGGAAGATATGCCATTCCTTGCCGATGGAACTCCTGTCGACATCGTTTTGAACCCACTTGGTGTACCTTCGCGTATGAACCTTGGACAGATTTTTGAAACTGTACTCGGCTGGGCAGGTAAAGAATTAGATGTACGTTTCTCTACTCCTATTTTTGATGGAGCAACAATAGACGATCTGAATGCCTGGACTGATAAAGCCGGTGTGCCACGTTATGGTAAAACATACCTGATAGATGGTGGTACCGGAGAGCAATTTGATCAGCCTGCTACTGTAGGTGTAATTTATATGCTGAAATTAGGTCACATGGTTGAGGATAAAATGCATGCACGTTCAATTGGACCATACTCACTCATAACTCAACAACCACTCGGAGGTAAAGCTCAGTTTGGAGGTCAGCGTTTTGGAGAAATGGAAGTTTGGGCGCTCGAAGCATTTGGTGCAGCGCATATTCTTCAGGAAATCCTAACGGTAAAATCTGATGACGTGATGGGACGTGCCCGTACTTACGAAGCAATTGTAAAAGGTGATCCTATGCCTACACCTGGTATACCTGAATCGCTTAATGTATTATTACACGAACTTCGTGGTTTAGGTTTGAGTATCAATTTGGAATAAAACCCCTAAATCCCAACGTCGCAATCCCGATAGCTATCGGAACCTCTCCCAAAAGTGAGGAAGTGAGAGCAGAGGGAAAATGTCGGAGTTAGATTTATTCAAATTGTAAATTGTCAATTTATTAAATTGTAAATAAGAAATATATGGCTTTTAAAACTGATAATAAGCTAAAGACTAATTTTAATAAAATTTCAATCGGATTAGCATCTCCCGAAGAAATACTAAAATTATCGAGTGGCGAAGTACTCAAACCCGAAACGATTAATTACCGTACTTACAAACCTGAACGTGATGGTTTGTTCTGCGAACGCATTTTTGGTCCTACAAAAGACTTCGAATGTCATTGCGGAAAATACAAACGTATCCGTTACAAAGGTATTGTTTGCGACCGTTGCGGTGTAGAAGTTACCGAGAAGAAAGTTCGTCGCGAGCGCATGGGTCACATCCAATTGGTGGTACCTGTTGCACATATTTGGTATTTCCGTTCGTTACCGAATAAAATCGGTTATTTACTCGGGATGCCAACCAAAAAATTAGATTCAATCATTTATTACGAAAAATACGTTGTAATTCAGGCAGGTATTGCCGAAAACAGTGCTACTTTTTCGGCAGCTACTACGGGTAGTTTGCTTATCGCTCAGGGAGAATTACTTTCGGAAGAGGAATACTTAGACTTGCTGGAAACATTACCCCGCGAGAATCAGTTGCTTGATGATAGTGATCCGAATAAATTCATTGCCAAAATGGGTGCTGATGCGATTCATGATATGCTTACACGTTTAAATTTAGATGATTTATCATACGAATTGCGTAACAGAGCAAATACTGATACTTCTCAGCAGCGCAAAAACGAAGCATTGAAACGCTTACAAATTGTAGAATCGTTCCGTGCTTCAAAAATGCGAAATAAACCTGAATGGATGATTATTAAAATCGTTCCGGTTATTCCGCCTGAGTTGCGTCCGTTAGTTCCGTTGGATGGTGGCCGTTTTGCTACTTCCGATTTGAACGATTTATAC
>JAKLIM010000164.1 GCA_022709605.1 Bacteroidota bacterium
GCAGGAATTATGCAACTTATGCCACAAACCGGAGCCAATTTCGGACTTGACAGAGTAACGATATTTGATCCGGAAAAAAATATTGAAGCCGGCGCACAATATATTAAAAGCTTAAATTTGTCGTTCAGAAAGATTGCGGACAAAGATGAACGTATTAAATTTATCCTTGCCAGTTACAATTCGGGTCCTGCGCACATATTTGATGCCATGGCATTGGCCGCAAAATATGGCAAAAATCCTCATATCTGGTTCGACAATGTAGATCAGTTTTTGCTTAAGAAAAATGAACCTGAATTTTATAATGATCCTGTTGTTAAATTTGGACGATTTCGTGGCAGAGTAACTTGCGCATACGTTATCAACACGATGGAAACGTATAATAAATATTTGAATAAAAATTAAATCCCAATTCATATAAAATTTAAATTATGCCAAACAGCGAAATTATACTAATCAGTATTTCGGGTGAAGACAAACCGGGAGTAACATCGGCAATCAGCACAATATTAGGTGATTATGATGCTACAATTCTGGATATTGGTCAAGCTGACATACATCACACACTGTCATTGGGAATATTAGTAAAAATACCTAATCGGGAAAATTCAGGGAATGCACTGAAAGAAATACTGTTCAAATGTTCCGAAATAAATATTAATGTACGGTTTACTCCGGTCACAATCGACCGATACAACAATTGGGTAAAACGTCAGGGTGCCGGCCGATACATTGTCACCATATTAGGAAAAGTGATAACAGCCAGACAATTAGATAAAGTTACCAAAGTAATCAATGAGCAAAATCTCAACATCGACTCGATAAAAAGATTGACAGGTCGTTTATCATTAGATTCAGCAGATGAAAGTTCAAACCGATCATGCATTGAACTTTCGGTACGAGGAAATTTACAGAACAAAAAATTATTATCCGAAAAATTCATGCAATATTCGGGCGAACTAAACATCGATATTTCGTTTCAAAAAGACGATATTTTCCGTCGCAACCGTCGGTTAATATGCTTCGACATGGATTCGACACTTATAAAAACCGAAGTAATTGATGAACTTGCCGAACGCGCCGGTGTGGGCGAAGAAGTACGTGCAATTACCGAATCTGCCATGCGTGGTGAATTGGATTTTGCTGAAAGTTTTGTTCAAAGAGTAAGTTTACTGAAGGGTTTGGACGTAAAAGTGATGGAAGAAATTGCATTAAATCTACCAATTATGGAAGGTGCACAGCGATTGATGTCAATTTTGAAAAAATGTGGATATAAAATCGCAATTTTATCGGGTGGATTCACTTATTTCGGCAATTATCTGAAAAAACTTTTTGATGTGGATTACGTTTATGCCAATGAACTGGAAATTGTGGATGGGAAGCTAACCGGAAAACATACGGGTGATATAGTGGATGGAAAACGAAAAGCCGAATTACTGAAACTGATTGCACAAGTTGAAAAAATTGATTTAGAGCAGGTTATCGCAGTTGGAGATGGTGCAAATGACCTTCCTATGCTTAATATTGCCGGACTTGGTATTGCATTCCATGCCAAACCCAAAGTGAAAGAAAATGCTAGTCAATCCATTTCCACCATCGGACTTGACGGCATTCTTTATTTTCTTGGATTCAGGGATATTCATATTGATAATTAATTTTGTTTCGGGTTTCATGTTTCATGTTTCGGGTTTCATGTTTCATGTTTCGGGTTTCATGTTTCATGTTTCGGGTTTCGGGTTTTAGAATTTTAGTTTGTGGTTTAGAAGTTTGAAAGGTCGGGATGATAGAGTTCCGACTCTGTCAAAAAAAAATTATGAATTCGATTTTTTAAAACTTTAAGATTTAATAAATTAAGATTGTTCAAAGGTTTAGGGTTGTAAAATTTATCGAATAAAATTAATAAAAAATGAAAGCAATTGTGATTGGCTCTACCGGAATGGTTGGCAAAGAACTTGTAAAATTACTACTACAATTGGATGATTATAAGGAGGTTATTTCGCTGGTTCGCCGCAAAACAAATCTATCGCATCCCAAACTTTCGGAGCAGGTTGTAAATTTTGATTCACCTCAGACATGGAGTCATCTGATTCAGGGAGATGTTCTTTATTCATGCATGGGAACCACGATGGCACAGGCCAAAACAAAAGAAGCTCAGTATAAAGTTGATTATACTTATCAGTTTAATGTAGCCGAAGTGGCTGCAAAAAATGGAATAAAGCGTTATGTCCTAATTTCGTCAGCGGGTGCAAATGAGCATTCTGCAGTATTTTATTCACGCATAAAAGGGAAATTAGATGCTGATGTACAACAACTTCCGTTCGATTCGATCATTATATTACGACCAGGTCAATTGTATGGGGAGCGTGAAAATAACCGATCATTAGAAAAAATTGCCATAAAATTTATGTTCTTTTTGAATAAACTTCATATTTTAAAAAAATACAAACCCATTCACGCATCTGAAGTTGCCTGCGTAATGGTAAATGTGGCAGGAAAAGAAAAATCAGCAATATATACACTCAACGAATTGTTTGAGTTTATTTAAATTTGATTTATCTCAAACATAATATTAATTTAATATTCTAGACTTAATAAACTAATGCATCAAATCGTTTCCAAATAAAAAACAATTTTTCAAAAAGGATTGTTATAACTCAATCCCTAACTTATCATTTACATTCTTTTCACACCTTTCTGAACTACATATACTATAATTTAATTTGAAAATTTAGATGAAAAAAAAATTAATCCTTTTGCATTTTTTGCTTTTTATTACATTTCTTATTCAGGCTCAAAACTACACCATAAGTGGACACATTACAGATGCAAAAAATGGTGAAACGCTTATCAGCAGCTCCATTTACGATGTAATTACCCGAAAAGGAGCTGTAAGTAATACCTACGGTTTTTACTCGCTTACACTGCCAAAAGGTGAAGTGGAAGTAGAATATACTTATGTTGGGTTTGGAACTCAACGACGGATATTTAAACTTACCAAAGACACCGTAATCAACATAAAACTAATAGAATCTATTGAATTAAAGGAAGTTACGGTAATGGGTAACCGAAAAGAAATTGGTGTAAAAGGATCTCAAATGAGTGCTATCGAAATTCCGATTAGCATGATTAAATCAGTTCCAACACTTTTTGGCGAAGCTGATATTATTAAAGCATTGCAATTATTGCCGGGTGTAAAGGCCGGTACCGAAGGTTCAGCCGGCTTTTACGTTCGAGGTGGCGGACCCGACGAAAACCTGTTTTTACTGGATGGAGTTCCGGTTTACAATGTAAATCACATGGGCGGATTTTTCTCTGTTTTCAATCCGGATGCTATCAAAAATGTTACACTTTACAAAGGTAGTTTTCCGGCGCGTTTCGGAGGTCGCTTATCGTCGGTACTTGATATACGCATGAATGATGGAAATAATAAAGCCATTCATGGAAATGTGTCGGTAGGAATAATTTCTTCTAAATTCAATGTCGAAGGTCCGCTTTTCAGCGAAAACACTACTTTTAATATTTCTGCCCGTCGTACATACCTGGACGTATTAATGCAACCCATAATTAAATTGGCTGCTTCTTATGAAAATTCTGAAAATCAAGATGTAAACTTATCGGCAGGTTATTATTTTTACGATATGAATGCTAAAATAAGTCATAAGTTTTCTGATAAAGACCGACTTTATTTAAGTGCATACATGGGTGACGATGCGATATATGCCAATATGAGACAAAAATATGAAGATTATGAGAACAGTACTCAGGAATCACGTTTTAAGCTCAATTGGGATTGGGGAAATATCATTACCGCCCTGCGTTGGAATCATATCATCAACAATAAATTATTTATGAATGCAACCGCTACTTACACCAGGTACAGGTTCAACATGGATATTGGACAGATTAATACTGAAACGATTAAAAATCCTGCTAGTAAAACCGATATGTCAACCACAATTGGTTATCGCTCCGGAATTCAGGATTTCGGGCCAAAAGTTGATTTTGATTATGCCCCAAATCCAAATCACGATATTAAATTTGGTGCCAGCTACACTCACCATACTTTTCGTCCCGGCGTATCGGTGGCTCAATATAAATTTGAGAACGATACATCTATTCAGAAAATGGATACAACCATTGGCGATCAAAATGTGTTATCGCACGAAACGGCACTTTATTTCGAAGATAATATAAACATTGGAAGTTATGTTAAAGCAAATTTCGGATTGCATTATTCAACATTTTTTGTTCAGGACGAATTTTATAATTCGCTTCAACCCCGAATTGGGCTACGTGTTTTATTAACCGATAAGCTCTCATTGAAAGCGGGTTACGCATCTATGAGTCAATACATTCACCTGTTATCGAACAATACAATCAGTTTACCAACCGACTTGTGGGTTCCGGTTACCAAACGTATTGAACCAATGAAATCGCATCAATATTCCGGAGGTATATTTTATAATTTATTAAATATTGTCGATTTAACGCTCGAGGGTTATTACAAATCGATGGATAATCTGATTGAATATAAAGATGGTGCATCATTTTTAGGATCGAGTACCGGATGGGAAGATAAAGTGAGTATGGGACGTGGCTGGGCATATGGTTTAGAATTTCTGGCACAAAAATCGATCGGTAAAACTACCGGATGGATTGGTTACACCTGGGCAAAATCGGAAAGATTATCCGATCGTGAAGGTCAGGATTTGAACAACGGTGAAGTTTTTCCGGCAAAATACGATCGCCGTCATGACCTGAGTTTAGTTGTTTCGCACAAGTTCAACAAAAAAATTGATGTTTCTGGCACCTGGGTTTACAGCACCGGAAATGCCGGAACATTAGGAATGCAGAATTATTTCGCATATCCGATTCCGGGCAACGATTACCTTTACGGTGGTTCAATTCCATACATCAATAAACGAAATAATTATCGGTTTCCCGATTATCATCGGTTGGATTTGAGTGTAAATTTTCACAAACAAAAAAAATATGGTGTCCGAACCTGGAACATAAGTGTATATAATGCTTATAATCAAATGAATCCATTTTTAATATACACATCTTCGAAATCGGATCACAACATCTCAAATGATACCTATACCTATCGAAAAATATTAAGCAAACTAACCCTTTTCCCAATCATACCATCAGTAAGTTATTCTTATAAATTTTAAAAAAATGAAAAATATAATCTATACAGTTATCATTGCAATAGCTTTAATTACAGTTTCGTGCGAAAATGAAATTGAATTTAAAGGGAATGAAACAAATCCGTTAATTGTTGTGAATAGTTTCTGCACACCAGATTCGTTGGTTAAGGTGCATGTTTCGAAAAGTAAATTCTTTTTACAGGATGATTCAAGTTTTGATTTAGTGAATAATGCAGTTGTCAATCTATGGATCAATGATGTGAAAATCGAAAAATTGAGTTCGGCAGGCGAAGGGTTTTATTTAGGAACTTATAAACCCAAAATTGGAGATAAAATTAAAATTACTGCCGAAAACAATCAGTTCAGCGAAGTATCGGGCACTACAGAAATTAATCAACCTGTTAACATTTTATCTGTTGATACCACTGTAAAAATACTCGAAAATACACCCATACTCAATTATGGTTACGGTGACTCGTATACATCCAATAATGACACCATTGGGTACATTACAAATCGACAAACTAATTTTTCAATCAATTTCAACGATCCGATCAATCAAAAGAATTATTACAGATTATTTATAACTTTGCGTAATTATTACGTAAGTGGAATGTATTATGATAGTCCGTATTATTATAGTTCTGACGACCTTGTTTTTGGGAATAACACAACAGGTGACATTTTCGGTGACGGTAATTACAGTTATTTTCATGAATTTTCCGACGAACTTTTCGATGGTAAAAAATACAGTCTGAAGTTTTATACAAATCAATTTGAATATGTTTACTTTAAAGATCCAAACTATCCGAAAAGTCGAGATGAAGATGATCTAAAAAACCCTGTAAAAAGTGAATTGATTATTAATCTTCAAAGTATTTCGAAATCATATTATCTTTACATTAAAAGTCGGACTGCGAATTCAAACGTGATTGAATTATTTTCGGAACCGGTACAGATTTACAGTAACGTCAAAGGCGGTATCGGAGTTATTGGCAGTTATACAAATTCTGTTTTAAAATTTGAAATCCCTGTCACAAACAATCAGAATTATTACGACAATTATGGTAAATATTAACAATAAAATTTGATATTTCTTCTGAAATTTCATCATCCTAATTAATTAAAATTCAGATTAAAGTCTAGAAGTAAATACCCCAATGATCAGGTTTCAGATCTAACTGAAATGAAATCCTGATCATTGGTTTTTTTTATTTTGACAACTAATTTTCTTAATAAATGGGCAAAACAGTTGTATTTTTCACTTCCTTAATAATAAAAAAGCTGTGGATTAATGCCACCGACGGCAAAACGGAAAGTTTCTTTTGATGAAAATTGTGATAACTTTCCATGTCGGGCAACACTACTTTGAGCATATAATCAAAACCTCCTGAAACAAAGTTACATTCTATTACTTCGGGAAAATTCTGAATGGCTTCGTTAAAAGCTCCCGACAAGTCGATAGTTTGCTTTACAAGCGTTACCTGACAATATACCATCAGATTATTTCCAATTTTTTTCTTGTTCAATATCGTCGCATATTTCTCTATAAATCCTTCCTTCTCAAGGCGTTTTACTCTTTCGTGGACCGGTGTCAACGACAGATTTATTTTGTTTGCGATGTCTTTTAAAGTTAAATGAGCATCGATCTGCAACAATTGGAGGATCTTTTTGTCAGTTTCGTCAATATTCATGATTTATTTTTTTAGTGTTATTTTCTTTTTCGAGTAAAAAAAAAGGCATTGAAAAGAATTATTTTTTGCAAATATATATATTTATATTAATATTTTCTTATTTTATTATCATTTGAATAATATTTTTCCTTTTCATTTATATTTGTACTGTTTTATAAAAAAAATTGAACCAGTTAAACTTGAAATCAAATTATAAAAAATACCATTATGAAAATCGGAGTTCCAAAAGAAATTAAAAACAATGAAAGTCGCGTAGCACTAACTCCCGGAGGTGTGCAAACCATGCTAAAAAACGGTCATTCAGTTTATGTAGAAACCAATGCCGGGATAAACAGCGGATTTAGTGATCAACAATACCAGACAGCAGGTGCACAAATACTTTCGACACCCAAAGAAGTTTTTGACATTGCCGATATGATTATGAAGGTAAAAGAACCAATTGCACAGGAATACGAATTAATTCGTCCTAATCAATTGATTTTCACCTATTTCCATTTTGCTTCGAACGAGGAATTGACACATGCCATGATAAAAACCAATGCCATTTGTTTGGCTTATGAAACTGTTGAGGTAAACAATACTTTACCACTTCTTATTCCCATGTCGGAAGTGGCCGGCCGGATGTCAATTCAGGAAGGTGCAAAATACCTTGAAAAACCCAAGGGTGGAAAAGGAATTTTGCTGGGAGGCGTTCCCGGCGTAAAACCCGCTAATGTGTTGGTTATCGGTGGAGGTATTGTTGGAACTCAGGCTGCTTTGATGGCTGCCGGTTTGGGAGCAAATGTAACAATTGCCGACATTTCGTTGCCAAGGTTACGCTATCTGAGCGAAATTATGCCGGCCAATGTCAACACCCTTATGTCTTCGCAATACAATATCGAACAACTCATTCCGCTTACTGATCTGGTAATTGGGGCAGTGTTGATTCCCGGCGCAAAAGCACCTTATGTAATTACTAAAGAGATGCTTAAAGTTATGCAACCGGGTTCTGTATTGGTTGATGTGGCCATCGATCAGGGCGGATGTTTCGAAACTTCGGTTCCAACA
>JAKLIM010000165.1 GCA_022709605.1 Bacteroidota bacterium
AAAAGACTTAGCGTAGTTCCGACGAATCAAAAACTGGTCGCAAAGTTGCGAAAAGAGTGTTTCAATACGTTTTCTTGTTTTTCTAAACAGATAAGGTTGTTTTTCATAATCATGCTGATTAACTCTCATTGGAACTTCCAATACGATATTGTTAGAAGTAAATAAATCTAACTGATATTCAGCACTTAATTATCCCTTATCTCCAAGTAATACACAAGAAGAAAAATTGTTTTTTATGTTTTTCAAATAATGTATGTCATGAACAGCAGCCTGAGTTAGCTCAAAGTTTGAGAAAACACCACTGGCACTACATACAGCATGTAATTTGTAACCATAAAAATGCAATTTTTGACTGGCACAATATCCTTTGGAAGGACTTGTTAAGTAATCTTCTTTACAGATTGTTGTTCTGGAAGAACGTGATAACTTGCAAATTTCCAATGGCATACTGTCAACTATAAAATAATTTTCAGTTCCGGTCAGTTTATCCGACATCGCTTTGCGGATTCGCTCTTTAATAAAAAATAATTTTCGTCTGCGACGATTATATACACTTCGTTCAATGCGTGAACTTAGCGAGCTTGGCAAAACTCTAAATAATTGATATTCAGAATCTATACTTAAAGACTCTGCTGTCAAATCAACAGCAATTAGTTCAATATCGCTCAAACGTGGACGACGAATTTGATTCAGAAAGTTACTTTTTGTCTCAAATTGTTTTAATATCTCGAGAATTTTCTCGTACTTTGTATTAAAGTTGTTCATTGTATTTAATTGATTGGTAATCAAACAAATATACGGATTTTTTCCGAAATGAACAACTTTTTTTATTGCTAATTTACAAATGCACTACGGGTTAAAATCATAAGTATGGAACACAAGAAAATCCTTTCAAATACTGAAATTAGAAAAATTATTTCGACAGATAGGGAACGAACAAATATATTAAAAGAGTCGGAGCAGTTTACCATTGCTTTTCTGGTGAAACGGATGCCAGCATGGTTAACTCCAAATATGCTTACCGGCATTGGTTTCTTTGGAAATATCCTAACCTTTGTTAGTTTTGTGTTGGCTCATTATGTCAGCTCTAATTTTTTGCTCGTTGGGGTATTAGGTTATGCTATAAATTGGTTTGGCGATTCATTGGATGGACGGATTGCTTATTACCGCCAAAAATCGCGGAAATGGTTTGGATTTGCACTCGATATGACAGTCGATTGGCTGGGAATATTACTCATGGGCTTAGGTTTTGTAGTGTACGCAGATGGGCCTTGGGAAATGATTGGTTTTGCCTTCGTTGTTATGTACGGTTGGGAAATGATTACAACATTACTGCGCTATAAAATCACCGGTAAATATTCTATCGATTCGGGTGCGTTCGGACCTACCGAAGTTCGCATTGTTATCTCAATGATTCTTATTTTGGAAGTGCTATTACACGGTTCAATTCTTTACGTATCATCACTCGTAACACTTATACTATTCGTGATGAATATAATTGATTTCAGAAAACTATTAAAATTGGCAGATGGGTGTGATATCAGAGAAAAAGAGTTGGCTGCAAAGAAGTAATTCTGCCTTTAGTCACATAATTGTATTTGGTAAAGCTCAGCTATCGGCTTTTGTCGGTGGAATTACAGATTATGGCATCATGGTTTTTTGTACAGAAGTTTTCCATGTGCACTACACTGTTTCCATTGTAATTGGAGGAATTATAGGTGCTGTCGTAAATTTCAGTATAAATAAGAAATGGGCTTTTAACTCCAAAAATGATCACTATCAACATTCAATGCGCAAGCAATTGCTGAAATTTTTGTTGGTGGTTGTCAATAGCATATTCCTGAAATCTATAGGGACATTTGCCATCACCACCATGTTGAGTCTTGATTACAAAATCAGCCGACTTGTTACTGACCTTTTTGTTTCTATTGGGTTTAACTACACGTTGCAGCGCTATTGGGTCTTCAAAAAGGCTTAAAAGCCATTAGTCTATCAGATTACTTTATCGGATTTTTACATAAAATGAATATAAAAAAAGCCATCACCGGCATTTTCTTGTTTTTTATCCCTTTCTTTTGCTTTCCGGCAGAAATAATCTCCAATGAAACATTGAAAGGTCTAGTGCTAGATGATCAGAATAATGAACCTATTCCGCACGCATCAATCTTACTAACCGATTACGGCTATGGAATCCAAACGAATGAAAAAGGGGAATTCGTGCTGAATACAAGTAAGTTCACTCAGGCAAAAAGCAAAGTAAAGGTATCCTGTGTTGGGTTTAAATCTGTTTTGGTCGCTCTTTCGAAGGACGAAACCGAAATTACAATCAGGTTAAACCCCGAGGAACAGGCATTGCATGAGGTTACTGTAAATAAACAGAAGTACAAAAACCGGAATAATCCAGCTGTTGAGCTTATTCAGAAAGTGATTGAGCATAAAAAGAACAATCGCAAAGAAGTACTTGATTACTACGAACACGAGAAATACGAAAAAGTACAGTTTGCAATTAATCACGTAACACCGGATTTTCAGAAAAAGAAAGTATTCAAACATTTTCAGTTTGTGTTCGATAATATCGATTCACTCAAGAGCAATGGAGATAAAATTCTGCCTGTATACCTCACAGAGAATATTTCGGATATTTATTATCAGAAGTCGCCACAAAAGCTGAAAGAGATTGAAAAAGCTCATAAAGCCGTTTCTTTTGCAGGCTTCGACAACAAAGGCATTGAGAACAATATCAAGTATTTGTATCAGGATGTTGATATTTACCAAAATAATATATCGCTGGTTTCCAATCAGTTTCTGAGTCCGATAGCCGGCACTGCCCCGGCATTTTACAGATACTATATCGTTGATACAATTCAGTCGGGGGCCGATAAAGTAGCTCGAATGTACTTTGGTGCCCGAAACAAAGAGGATTTACTTTTTCAGGGTTATCTGTACGTGTTGCTCGATGGAAGTTATGCTATCAAACGCATAGAGCTGACAACAAGCAAAGACATTAATATCAATTTTATTAAGGATATCAAGATTGTTCAGGATTTTAATAAGGCAGAAAACAAGAGTTGGATGTTGGCATCGGACCAGATATCAATGATTTTCGGATTGAGTAAAGACGGACGCGGTATATTCGGACAAAAGATAGTTTCGTACTCCAACACAAAATTGTCACAAACTACCAAAGGCGATAGCATTCTAAACGGACCAACGATGCGTATGCCTGAATTTAGTGGTCAACTAAGTGCTGAATACCTGGAAACACACAGACACGAGCAGCTTAGCAAATCGGAAGCAGGTACCTACGTGGCCATGGATAGCGTGCAGAAAGTTCCGGCTTTTAAGCGTGTAATGAATATTGCATCCATTTTTCTATTCGGATACAAGGATTTGGGATTATTCGAAATAGGCCCTATTAGTACGTTTTACATGTACAACCCGATTGAAGGTTCGCGTTTGAGATTTGGTGGCAGAACAACAAATGCATTTAGTAAGAAAATAAACCTGGAAACATACCTTGCTTACGGATTTAATGATGAGCGGTTTAAGTATTACCTTGGTGGTACATGGTCGTTTACAAAGCGAAATTTACAGGAATTTCCCGTAAAGACATTGAAAATGAGCATACAAAATGAGACTCAGCTTCCGGGACAGCAAATGCAGTTTTTGATGGAGGATAATTTTTTGCTATCAATCAAACGCGGTGTAAACGATAAGATTTTCTACAATAAAACCTTCAAAATCGAACATCTGAACGAGTTTCAGAATCATTTTTCGTACACACTAGGGTATAAATATACCAATATGGCTCCCGGTGGAACATTGGCCTATAATTACACCGATTATGCAAGCGGGGTGAATGATGTAAGCAGTCTGCATGTATCGGAGTTTTATCTGAATTTGCGCTATGCACCCCACGAGAGCTTCTATCAGGGGAAGACATTCAGAATACCAAATTACAGTCGGTTCCCGATTTTCGATTTGAGATACACGGCTGGTTCCAAACTGTGGGGCAACGATTATAATTACCAGACGTTGCGGTTCAATATCCGTAAACGCTTTTATTTCTCGGTACTTGGTTATTCGGATGCGGTGTTCGAAGCAGGCAAAATTTTCGGTAAAGTACCATATCCGTTGTTGAATATTCCACAGGCTAACCAAACCTATTCGTATCAGATTGAGTCGTATAACATGATGAACTTTTTGGAATTTGTTACCGACCAGTACACCTCATTGCTAATCGACCATACGTTTAATGGATTCTTTTTCAATAAAATCCCACTGACCAAACGTTTAGGTTTGAGGGAGATGGTGACTTGTAAGGTTTTGTATGGAAAGCTGACCAAAGAGAACGACCCGGCTCAGCAAAGTGATTTATTCCGGTTTCCGGTGCAGGCAAACGGAACTCCGGTTACGTATACCCTTGGCGATGTTCCTTACATTGAGGGAAGTGTAGGTGTCGGAAATATCTTTAAGATTTTTAGGATTGATTTGGTACGAAGGTTTACTTATCTGGATAACCCGAATGTTTCAAAATACGGTGTTAGAATGAGGTTTCGACTGGACTTTTAATATTAACATGTTTATTCACTGGTTGATGCACAACAATCATTGACAGATTGTTTTTGATTTCAAAAACAATCGTAAACGGGTGATTCTGTGACAGAATTACCCGTTTTTTTTCATATTGAAGAAAATTTTTTTGAAATGAATTCAAATTGAAAAGTTGCTTAAACTAAATCTGCGATTAATCCGACTTATCCATCATTTTTGAAAAAGCTCAATCTCCTTTGATATTTTAAATAAGTCATTTCAGGATTGAAAATCACCGCTTCGGTATGTCTCCTGATAGAGTATACAGCTTTTCAGTTTAATTTTGTTTTAATATACTTTGGTTATGATGTTTAGATATTCAATTTGTCCAAACATCTAATAATGAAAGTATCAATTAAAAATAATCAAAAATTTCAGTCGAAATACTCATTTCATTTTATAATGTTACATAGATTTAAAACAATACTAATTTTCATACTATTGCTACTATTTTTTTGCACAAACACCATTAATGCTCAATTATTTAATGACTTGAAGACTGTAAATCTCATAAAAAAAAATGTCGATTGTGTTTACAATCAACAATTTAATGAAGCACAAAGTATATATCTGAAAATCCAAAAGTCATATCCGGGTCATCCGGCTTTATACCTTCTCAAAGGACTTCAGACTTATTGGACAAATTACCCTATGATTATTACTACTCCCGAGCGTTCATCGTTTGAAAGTGATTTACGTAAATGTATCCAATTGTCAGAAAAAAACAAGGATCAAAAATATGTTGCAGAATACTTACAATATAACCTCTGTGCAAGAGGTATGTTATTAAAATTTTATGACGATAACAGCCTTACAAAGGATGTGATTCCACTTGTTACAAGTTCATACTCACTTTTAACCCTTTCCTTTAAATTTACTCAAGATTATACTGATTTATATTATTTCACAGGTGTGTACAATTATTATCGTGAAGCTTACCCCAATGCACATCCAATTTATAAATCACTGCTTTTCCTTTTTCCACATGGAGATATGAAAAAAGGTTTGTTAGAATTACAAAACGCCGCAGTAAATGCTGTAGTGTTAAGGGCTGAATCGTATTATTTACTTTCATGGATTAATTCGAACTTTGAAAATAATTACCCACAGGCAATTAAATATAGTAAATTACTTCATGATCTTTATCCCAATAATTTGTTGTACACGGCTACATATATAAAAAATCTTTTACTAATTAAACAATACAATGAAGCAGAAAATCAAATTGAAGTATCTCAGAAATTTGCAGTCAATAAATATTTCCAGACACAGCTTATCATCTTTAGGGGGATTTTACAAGAAAAGAAATATCACGATATAAATAAAGCATACCAATATTATACTATTGGGATGAACAGTATTAAGACATATGGTGATTACGGCAATGAATATGCAGCCTATGCCTATTTTGGTTTGAGTCGCATTAGTTATAGCAAAGGAGATAAGAATGCAGGCAGACAGTTTCGTGAGAAAGCCAAGAAACTGACAGCTTCCGAAGAAATTAATTTTGACAAATAATAGACATTTTCTTAACTTGTTATGTACAATATGTCTTAATGAACAAAATAACCCCAAAAAACTAGCAGTTTATTTTATATGAAATTTCGTTTAGTACCTCAATTGTTCATTTCAGTAAACAAAATCTCCATTTCAGGTTTATATCCAATAAATTGCAAAGTATTACACAGTAATTTTGCATTACAAATTAATATAGCATTAACATGAAACGAGCATTAACTCATGTGTTCTCGAAAGACAATAAAAATTTCGAATAAGAATTCCATACGACAATAAATAAAAATGAATATATGAAAAAAAAGATTATAACATTAGTAATTATTTTGCTGACAGGGCAGCAGGCTTTTTCACAAGAAAACAAAACAACTGGATTATCACTGCAGCAATGCGTGCAGATGGCAGTGGATAAAAACATAAATGTGAAGACATCCCGTATCGACAAAGAAAAAAGCAATTACAAAAAGGAAGAATCGCGTGCGGCATTGCTCCCGAAAGTAAATATCAGCGCTGGTTTTACCGATAATTTAGCGCTGCCAACAACAGTGCTTCCGGGCGAGTTCCTGGGAAAACCGGGCACCACTATACCTGTACAAATGGGAAGTCAGTACAACACAACTGCGGTAGTGAGTATCAGTCAGATATTGTACAATCAAACGGCATTAACCGCCGTGAAACTCACCAAGAAAGCGGCTGAACTAAGCAATTTAAGCGTTGAAAAAGCAAGCGAAGAAATTGCATTCGAGGTGGCCAAGCTCTATGCATTGGGACAAACCACTGCCGAACAATATAAGTTGATCAGTGAAAACATCAAACGTACCGAACGCTTGAGGGACATTACCAAAATAATAGTTGAAAACGGAGTTGGCAAACAAGTTGACTTAGACAGGGTAAATGTGAACCTCGAAAACATGTACACGCAACAGAGCAATACACAACTTGCACAGGAACAACAACAGAACATGATTAAATATATGCTCGATCTTCCGCTCGAACAAACGATAGTACTGACCGATACAGCAGCCATGCCGCTATTGACCAATGTCCCTATGCTCCGGTCGGACTTTTCGGATCATGTAAATATCCGCTTGCTCGAATCGCAAAAGGAGCTGAATGTTTTAAACAAAAAGCTGATAAACAATGGTTATTTACCCACACTTTCGCTGTCGGGACAAGCAGCTTACCAGGGTCTGCGTAACGATTTCAGCACTTATTTCAAGAGTGGCGAGGTCAACAAATGGTATCCAATGTCCAGTGTATCCGTTAATCTTTCGGTACCAGTATTCGACGGATTCGAAAAGCGATCGAAATCGCGTCAGGCCACAATGGACCTGAAGAAAACGGAGGAAACGATTGAGAGTACCAAAGAAAACTTCAGCATGAATTATAAAAATGCACTGAACAATTATATGAATAACAAAGATATCGTTCGTCGACAAAAACTAAACCTTACTTTGGCCGAAAAGGTGTACAAAGAAACTGCGCTGAAATACCGCGAAGGACTTGCCGGCATGAGCAGCTTGTTGCAGGACGAAATGAGTCTGAGCAGTGCGCAGGGCGGTTACCTCACAGCCTTGTACAATTTTAAGGAAGCCGAACTTAAAATTATGACGCTCAACGGAGGCATTAAACAGCTATATAACTGATAAAGGCAAAGGCGAAGGAAGTTGAGCTATTCAAATAGAATGATCAACT
>JAKLIM010000166.1 GCA_022709605.1 Bacteroidota bacterium
GAATTAATTGATTTGATCATTAACGAAAAACCTAATATAATTTCGCACAATCTGGAAACAGTTCGGAGACTTACTCCACTTATCAGAACAAAAGCAAAATACGATACCAGTTTGAAAGTATTGGCTCACATTGCTTCGAAAGGGTTTGTAGCCAAAACAGGTATAATGCTCGGACTTGGCGAAACCAAAGACGAAGTACTCGAATTAATGGACGATGCACTTTCAGCCCATTGTTCGATAATTACGATAGGCCAATATATGCAACCCTCACGAAAACATATTACTGTTAGTGAATACATTACACCTGAAGTTTTTGCGGAGTACAAACAAATAGCACTTAATAAGGGATTTAGAATGGCCGAAAGCGGACCATTTGTGCGCTCATCGTATTGTGCCGAGAAACATATTCTTTAAGAAAAGTTTGAAAGGTTTGAAGATTTGAAAGTTTCGTTTTCCATGTTTCATGTTTCATGTTCCGTGTTTGACTTTCAATTTTCTCAATTTCCTATTTTCTTAATTTCCTATTTTCTTAATTTCCTATTTTCTTATTTTCTTATTTTCTCCCGAAAGCTTTCGGGATTCTTAATTTCTAACAACATACAGCTGCCCTGTTTCGTAACGAATAACATTAACCTCAGTACCTTTTTCGATAAATCCCTCTTCTGAAACTGCATCGTAGATTTTACCTTCTATAGATATCCTTCCGGATGGTCGCAAAACAGTTGAAGCAATACCTGATTTACCAACAATTTCTTTGAATTCGAGTGGTACGCCTAAATAACCCGATTCATTCTCTAATGTTTTATTGAGTGCAATTTTTCTGAAAATTCCCTTCGTGCCAATTTTTGAGCTGATATAAATTATTAATCCGAAAGAAAGACCCACACCTCCAATAACCGTTAAAAGTGCTTTGCTTACCTCGTGATTTTTAACCGGTTGAAAATCAAAATCAATATTATTAAGCAAACTTAATGTTAATCCTGTAATCACGAGAATTATACCCGAAATTCCCGTAACACCAAAACCCGGGACCACAAATATTTCCAATCCAATGAGAATTATTCCTATTACAAACAATAGAATTTCCCAGTTGGCGGCCAAACCATCGATATACAAAGGTGCAAAATACAAAATGCCCGATAATAAAGCCACAGCCAACGGAAATCCAATTCCGGGCGATTGAAGTTCGAAATAAATACCGCCAATAATCAACATTATCAGGATGCTTTGCAATACCGAACTCATTAAAAACCCTTTGATATTATCCCAGGCAGTGGGTTTAAAAGTTTCGATGCGGTAATCAGTGATTTTCAGATGATTTTCAATCACTTCAGTTACATTTTCGGCTATCCCTTCGCAATAATCGTATTTTACAGCTTCCATAGCTGTAAATGTCAATGTTTTACCACTATCAATCAAATTTGGAATAACAGTTCGGTCGTCAACCATCGCCTCAGCAATTAACGGATCGCGTTTCCATTTATACACCGTGTCCTTTCCGTTAATAATCGTATCTTTTCCGTGAGCCTCGGCTGTTGCTCGCATTGTAGCCCGCATGTACGATTGATATTTATCGGGTAATTTCTGTCCGGTCTGATCAACAACTGTTGCCGCTCCAATACTCGAACCGCGTCGCATAAAAATTTTATCGCACGAAATAGCAATTAAAGCACCTGCCGATGCTGCATTATTATCAATAAAAACATAAACAGGAATTTTACTGTTTAAAATCTTTGTTCGGATCGAATCGGCATACAAAACTTCGCCACCATAGGTGTTCATGTGGAGTAAAACTGCATACGATTTTAATGAATCAGCTTCAGCAAAACCGTTTTTAACATAGAGCCAAGTAGTGCTTCCAATTTCCTTTTTCAGGTCAATTTTATAGAATACAGTTTCCGCCTGAGTGACCAATAAACATTTTGTAATAAATACAAATGTGAAAATAATATAATTATATTTCATTTGATAAAATAATTTTTTCAAAAGTACTAAAATAAAAAAAAATCACGTATATTTGTATCGAAAATCTAGAACAAAATTTTCAAAAGAGCTCTTATAAATTTCATTATTCAGTATAGACAACTGACAATCAAATACTTGTTTCAGCAAAGGAAATTTTTATTAAAATTCCGTTTTAGATGAACATTCACTGTTAAGCACTAAAAAAGCTTAATTGTATTATTCACACACACAAACAAAAATTAAGTATGACAAATGTTCACATTGAAAATGAATTATTAGCGTTGCAGAGTAATATGCGTAATTTTGCTTTTTCTCTCACATTAAATCGTGAGGAAGCGAACGACTTGTTACAGGATACAACACTAAAAGTATTGGATAATCAGGAGAAGTTTACTGACAATGTCAATTTCAAAGGTTGGGTATTAACGATAATGAAAAATATTTTTATTAATAATTATCGCAAAATTGTACGTAACCAAACTGTTTTTGACAAAACAGAAGACTCACATCTGCTTAATCTGCCTCAAAACTCAGGATTCGATAGTCCCGAAGGTTCGTATGCTATAGGCGAAATAACCAACAGCATTCAAGCATTTGCCGACGAATACCGGATTCCTTTCTCAATGCACGTTCAGGGTTACAAATATGAAGAAATTGCTGAAACTATGAACTTACCAATTGGCACCGTTAAAAGCCGTATTTTCCTTGCACGTAAGCGTTTACAGGAACAGCTTAAGGATTACAGATACTAATTTATAACTTTTAAAAAAGCCGGAGAACAATTCTCCGGCTTTTTTTGTTAAATAATTGCAATACATTACATTAGAAACATTTTAAAAATAATTATTAAAATTGGGACTTATCTGATTTTTAGTTGAATAGGGATTATTTGTTTTGTTGAATCAAAATCTATTTTATTTTAAATCAGTTTATTAAAGTTTATAATTTTCTCCGCCATTTCTCTTGTCTTATGACTTTAATCTTATATCTTTGTTCTCTCTTAATTAATCTGTTAAAATGTAAATTTACAAATACTACATACTTATAATATATGAATACCGCCATAATAATGCTTGGAGCAAATATTAATCAGGAAGAAAATATTTTGTTAGCAAAGGAAAAATTGAACGGTTTTTTTGAAATAATTGATGAAAGCACAGTAATTGTAACCAAACCCATAGGCAAAAAATATCATACCGATTTTCACAATCAAGCACTGAAATTAATTTCGGACGATACATACAAAGAAACCGAACGACTTTTTAAACACATTGAGAATGAAATGGGACGCTCGGCACTCACCAATCAACAAGGCGAAGTTCCTATAGATATCGATTTAATTTTCTGGAATGGTGTGCTAAAAAGAAGTGATTACGACCGCTTTCCGTTTGTAAAACAATGTGTGGATGAGATAAAAGACAATATTGAGTTGAGAAGTTGAAGAGTTTGGAGTTTGTAGTTTGTAATTTTCATTTCCTTGTTTCCTTGTTTCCTTCCCCGATAGCTATCGGGATTGTTTCCTTGTTTCCTTGTTTCAAAAAAATATTATTTGTATTTTCATAAATTTTGATTAGCTTTGTGGTTTTCCCTTTAATTATAAATCATCAAATCTAACGCAAAAATAATTATGAAACACTTCCCACCTTCTGAACTGATAATTAACAGTGACGGAAGCATTTTTCATTTGCATTTAAAACCAGAACAACTTGCAGAAAATGTGATACTGGTAGGCGATCCGGGACGGGTAGCATTGGTTGCTACTTATTTCGACACGCAGGAATGTTCTGTTTCCAGCCGCGAATTTAACACCATAACAGGCACTTACAAAGGAAAACGCATCTCGGTAATTTCAACAGGAATTGGTACCGATAACATTGATATTGTGATGAATGAATTGGATGCATTGTCCAACATTGATTTAAATACCAGAACAGAAAAGCCCGATTTCAAACAATTAACAATTATAAGAATTGGAACATCAGGCGGAATGCAACCCGAAATTCCACTCGGCAGTTTTCTGATTTCCGAAAAATCTATTGGCTTCGATGGTATGTTAAATTTCTACGCAGGACGCGATTCGGTCAGTGATCTGAAATTTGAAGATGCTATGAAAAAACACCTGAACTGGAATCCACAATTAGCTGCACCTTATGTGGTTGACGCCGACACCGAATTAATTGAACGAATAGGGAAAGACGATATGCTACGTGGAGTAACTATTTCAGCCAATGGATTTTACGGCCCACAGGGACGTGTATTACGCATCGATTTGGCCGATATGCAAATCAACGATAAAATTGAAAGCTTCCTTTACGAAAACTATAAAATTACCAATTACGAAATGGAGGGATCAGCCATAGCCGGTTTGGCTAAACTTATGGGACACAAAGCTATGACAGTTTGTTGTATTATTGCCAACCGCCGTGTGGAGGCAGCCAATACCGATTATAAACCCTATATCGAGAAGTTGGTTATTACCGTTTTAGACAGGATTTAAACCACCCCTAACCCGTCCCAAAAGGTGAGGAAATCCAAAAGTGGAACAAGAAAAATAGTTCTAATAATTTTATTATACATATGAAAAATTCAAATAATAATATATCAAACAAAACTAACCCAGTTCCCCTTCAGGGGTTAGGGGTTACAATCTCCCCTTTAGGGGTTGGGGGCACTATTGCAGCCATATCTACAGCTCCGGGCACCGGTGGAATTGCAGTGATCCGAATATCAGGTGCAGAAGCGATAAAGTATTGCAATGCCATTTTTCAACCTTCGAATAAAGCAATACAACTTACGGAACAAGAGGCAAATACGGTTATACACGGAAATATTATTGATACGAAGAATGAAATTATCGATGATGTTTTAGTCACCATTTTTCGGGCACCTCACTCCTACACCGGCGAAGATATTATTGAAATTTCGTGCCATGGATCGGTTTATATACAAAAAAAGATACTACAACTAATTATAAATCAGGGGTGTTCTTTGGCAGAACCGGGCGAATTTACACAACGTGCCTTTTTGAACGGAAAAATGGATCTTTCGCAGGCAGAAGCTGTAGCCGACTTGATTGCATCCGATACTGCAGCGTCACATCGCATGGCTATGAACCAAATGCGCGGAGGTTTTTCGGATGAACTTGACCGCCTTCGTTCCCGATTGCTTGATTTTGTATCGCTGGTTGAACTTGAGCTCGATTTCTCAGAAGAAGATGTTGAATTTGCTGACCGAACTCAATTAAAGGATTTATCAGCTGAAATTGAAGATGTTATAACAAAACTTTCTAATTCGTTCAATATTGGAAATGCCATAAAAAAAGGTATTCCGGTAGCATTAGTTGGCGAAACCAATGTCGGAAAATCAACACTCCTGAATTTCCTGCTCAACGAAGATAAAGCCATCGTTTCCGAAATTCACGGTACTACACGCGACTCAATCGAGGATTTAGTAAGTCTGGGAGGTATCACTTTCCGATTTATCGACACCGCCGGAATTCGGAACACAAAAGATAAAATTGAGAGTATGGGCATTGAACGTACTTATCAAAAAATTGAACAAGCGTCTATCGTTTTGTGGATTGTTGATTGCACTCAAATTAGTGAACACATTGAATGGCTCACTGACCGGATTGCCAAACGTGCCGAGGGTAAAAAAGTGATTTTAATTTTCAATAAAATTGATAAAATACTAGAGGAAGAAAAGGAAGTATTGAGTCAACTCTTCGACCAATTTGAAGGCGAACGCTTGTATATTTCGGCCAAAAATCGTATTAATACCGGGGAACTTGAAAAAGTACTGATTAAAGCAGCACAACTTCCTGAAATTCAGCCGGGTGATATTGTGGTAAACAACATTCGCCATTATGAAGCATTACAAAAAGCATTAACAGCCATCCGTAACGTTTCCGAAGGTCTCGAATCAGGATTAACAGGTGATTTTCTCTCGCAGGATATTCGCGAATGCATGCATTTCCTGGGCGAAATAACCGGACAAATTTCTAACAACGAAATACTTGGAAATATTTTCGGGAAATTCTGTATCGGAAAGTAATCCCGAATTTTCACTAATCACCATCAATTACCATTGATACTAAAAGCCCTGTTTATCAGGGCTTTTTTAGTAATTAGAAAGTTGATAATTTCTATCGAGCAATTAATCAGCTAAAGTATTATAAATATATAAATCATTTTTACTTTTCATTTCACACACCCAACAATATTTTGAAAACTTAGAAAAATTGTCCTGCAATTATAAGAATCAAATGATAATCAAAAAAATATAATCCAGTAAAAATAGTATTTTTAAAAACAGTATTAAATATTATTGTTAAAATAATATAAATTGTTTCAATTGTTATGCATTATTTTTTTTAAATTTAAACTTTAATTCTAAATGTTTGTTTATAAATGTATACAAAAAATTCAAGAGAAAATTAGCATTAATATTTAAAAAGTGAATAATGCTACTAAGAATTTTATTTGTCGCAAATTACATTTCAGTTTATGGATTTACCTCTCTGTCTGTGATGGAACTTCAATCCCAGATTATAAATGATGGAGGTAACTCAACCGGTATTATCTCACTATTAGTGAGTTAATTTGTTTACACTTAGGCATCGGAACTACCAATTCTGTAGCGCAAGGTGTACAACAACCCTATGAGATAAATGTTTTTTTTCGTGCATCGACGACATTTATTGTATTCATCTGCTATTGGCTTACCATTATCCGGTAAGTATCATCCTTACTTTATAAAATGCAAACTAAGGTTTTTATTATTTTCTAACCTATTATTCAACATTTATTGTTCTTTGAATCTTACTGCTAATACAGCAAGCAGAGAAGTCACCTTTATCTTTTCAAAACTTAATCTATCAACAAATTAGGGATTTAGGTTGAAAATAAAGAATCAAAAACATTCACGATGAATAAAACGAAAAAAACCAGAGATTAATGACTATACAACTCAGTCAACGAATGCTGACCGTGAGTTTAATCAAGTCCGGCTCTGGTTCAGACGAAGTTTCGTTGCTTAGATAATACAATTTGGTGAGGCGATAATAAGATAAAGGGCACTTCCGCTAACACAAACAATAAAAAATCAAATACATGAAAAAATCATTTATAATTTTGGGTGTTTTATGCTTCGTGTTCACTTTATCAGCACAGACAGTAGGAGAAATTGTATTTTCCAATGAACCGATTTCTCCGGAATCACCCGTTAACCTGAAAACAACGTTCAATGCCGGCGAAAATATTTATGCTATAGCATACCTGCCCGATGCACTAAAAAACCTCTATCAAAATCAGTTGCAAAATGCCCAATTGCAAGTGGAGGTATTTATTTACGAAAAAAAACCGCCCCTTTACAGTTATCAGCAACCAAGCGAAGAGCAGCTTACTTTTGCTAATATGTGGGTAAAAGGAACAGTGAAGGACAATAAATATCTGCTAGTCGATTTAGTTCCTGACCCCTCGAAAACTTCGGCTTACGGTGGAAAAGAAATCAATTATAAAAAATTTGGAAGCAAATACGAAGGTCCGGTGAATTTTGCAGAAACTCTCGGAAAACTTTTGCCCGGAAACCATGTGCTCAAAGTGGTGGTAAACTGTTATTATGCACCTGTTGCAACCGGAGAATTAACGGTTACAGGCAACAACTTCGGTGCATATACCACTCTGGCTGAAAAACTGAACGAAGCAGCTGCAAGTGCCGGAGCTGCCAGTGCTGAATTTCCACGGGCGGTGATTTCTGATCCGGCACGCGAAAATAAAATGATAACCGCACTGAAAAACTCCAACGATTGGAAAAACGAACGTTTCG
>JAKLIM010000167.1 GCA_022709605.1 Bacteroidota bacterium
AAGTTAAGTATTTTCTGAAAAGTGAAGCATTAAAAGCTTTCAGGTTTTTAAAATATCAGGGTTTTTTTGTAATGATTCCTTGTCTTGTTCGTCTTGCATAAAAACATAGGTCAAACTTAAATATACAGAAATGAAAAGCTGATCAAACAATTAGTTTTCTACAAACTTGGCACATTCATTCCGGTAATTTTTCGGTATAAATCGAGGGCATACACATCGGTCATTCCTGAAATATAATCGAGTACCGACAAAATTTTACCATATGAAGTGGAAGCCGAAGTTTCATATTGCTCGGGTATTCGCAATAGAAGCTGCTTTGAATATGCTTTTTCAGGCTTCATAACTGCATTTACAAAATTATCGAGCAAGGTAAGAATTATTTTATATCCGGCCAACTCAACATCCAGAACTTCGGGCGAGCAATAAATTTTTTCAACGGCTGTTTTAGAGCATAACTGATAAGCATTCAATTGTTTAACTGGCAATTGTTTTATCAATGTGGAATTAAAAGTGCCATTCAATATTTCGGTTTCATGCTCTGCAAATACTGCTGAACACAGATCGATTAACTGCCCAATGACTGAAGAACGGAGATAGGCGATTTGCTCATTTTTGTCGGTAACAATTTTTAGCGTTTCTTCAATTCGTAGTTTACGACTTTCTTCAAAAAAATTAAGAAACAATTCCTTTACAGTTTCTGTTGATAAAATCCTGAGTTTATGGGCATCCTCAATGTCCATAATCTGATAACAAATGTCATCGGCAGCTTCCACCAAAAACACCAACGGATATCGCGAATAACGATTTGGATTATCTGGCGATTTAGGAATTCCGAGATCGGAGGCAATTGTTACAAAATCGGCCTTTTCCGATTCGAAAAAACCAAATTTCTGCTTTTTAATATCAGAAAAAACGGAAGAATATGGATATTTAATAACCGATGCCAATGTGCTGTATGTCAATGCAAATCCTCCTTTTCTACGCCCGGTAAATTGATGCGTCAACAACCTGAAAGCATTGGCATTTCCTTCGAAGCAGGTGATGTCTTTCCATTCTGTCTCAGTCATTTCTTGTTCCAATTTCTGACCGTTTCCTTCCGAAAAAAAGGTGGCTATGGCTTTTTCACCCGAATGACCAAAAGGTGGATTTCCCATATCGTGTGCCAAACAAGCTGCCGAAACGATGGAACCTATTTCGTCTAAAAAGGGCGATTCAACACCTTTTGATTGCAAGCGATGAGCAACATTGATTCCAAGTGAACGACCAACACAAGCCACTTCAAGACTGTGAGTCAGCCTATTGTGAACAAAAACGCTGCCCGGCAATGGAAAAACCTGCGTTTTATTTTGCAATCTCCGGAAAGGAGCCGAAAAAATCAAACGGTCGTAATCGCGTTGAAATTCACTGCGATCGTCAGCCCTGTTTTCGTGATAATCTTCCATTCCGAAGCGTTTGGTCGATAAAAGTTGAGTCCAATTCATAGAAATATTTGTTTGTAGAGTTTGAAAGTTTGGGGTTTGAAAGTTTGTAGTTTAAAAAGTTTGTAGTTTGAAAGTTTGTAGTTTTCAAACCTCAAACTTTTCAAACTTTTCAAACTTATTTATTAATTCGGCATATGATATTTTTTTAATTCACTACACAGCTCTTTGCTTTTTCCATCGGTTACTTTGTCCATTAATTTCCAGAATTTTTCACCGTGATTCATTTCGCGCGTATGACAAAGTTCGTGTAGAATGACATAATCGACTAAATGTGCTGGCACTAGCATTAAAAACAACGATAAATTTATACTTTTTTCGCGGGAGCAACTTCCCCAGCGACTTTTGCTCGATTGAATTTTAACCGCTGAAAACACAAACCCAAATTTTGCAGCCAGCTGACTTGTTCTGTCCGGCAATAATCGTTTGGCTTCTTTACGCAAGAAATAATTAATCCCATTCCAGCAATGTTCCTGTGCCTGTTTGGAAGAAATATCCATCAAATATGGGAATTCAATGGTCAATATTCCACTTTTTAATGAAAAATAAATATCCTTTCTTTCAATTCTTTTTAAAATAACTGTAAAAGTAAGTGTCTTCAATTCAGTATTTTCACTCAGAATTGTAGCATTGTGATTTTTACTTTTTTTTATTTTTTCCTGCTTCGTAAGTATTTTTTCGTGGTTATCGTGTATAAATTTCAGTGCCTGATGCTCTGTGGCGTGTTTTGGTAAAGTTACTTTTAAGCCATCAACCAAAATACGAACCCGAATCCTTTCGGCTCGTGCACTGATAACGTATTCAATATTTCCAAATTCGGTTAAAGCTTGCATTCCGGTAAAAAATTAATCGATTTTTATACAAAGATAATTTTTTTACACTGAACAGGCCCGATAATCCACACAAAGAAATAACTTTGCAGAATACAATTAGTTTTAAATAAATATAATTTTAAATCACAACTAATTATGTTTTTGATTATCAGCAGTAAATTTGACTTTTGAAAATATTATACAATAAAAAAATGATTAAAGCCGTAAATATTCATAAGAGTTTCGACACATTAGAAGTGCTGAAAGGTGTTGATTTAAGTGTTGCGAAAGGAGAAATTGTTTCAATAGTAGGGCCAAGTGGTGCCGGAAAAACTACTTTATTGCAGATTCTGGGTACTTTAGACAAACCCAATGCCGGCGAAATTCTGGTTGACAATGTAGATTTCAGCAAATTGAACGAAAAAGAACTGGCTGCTTTCCGAAATAAACACATTGGTTTCATTTTTCAGCTTCATCAACTTTTACCGGAATTTACAGCATTGGAAAATGTGATGATACCGGCTTTGATCGCTCAAAAAGACACAAAAAAAACGAAAGCCAAAGCCAGCGAACTGCTTGAATATTTGGGACTTTCGGACAGGGTAGAACATAAACCAAACGAACTTTCGGGTGGCGAAAAACAAAGAGTAGCTGTTGCCCGTGCGCTAATCAACGATCCTTCGCTTATTCTGGCCGATGAACCTTCGGGCAGCCTCGACTCCAAAAACAAGGAAGAATTGCATAAATTGCTGTTCGATTTGCGCGATAAATTCGGGCTAACCGTAGTAATTGTTACACACGATAAAGAATTGGCAGCGCTGTCGGACAGAGTGATTGAAATGAAAGACGGAAAGATAATTTAAAAAAAGGATAGCACACAGATAGGCGGCATTTAAAAATGAAAAAGACAGTTTCGGTTTGACAAAAAGAGAAAAGAAGAACAATTGAATAACCCGAATTTGGACTTAGACGTCTTGACAGAAAAATTGAGAACAGAAGCGAAAATAAAACAAATAACAAGAACAGAAATAATATGATTTGGAAGATAATTTTATATGTAATTATAACAATAGTATTCACGGGATTGCTTGCTGTATTCCAACAAAAAATAAACCTGAACTTTGAAAAGATTGTACTTCCACAACTAGCCCCAACTATTGGGATTCTAATAATGATATTGGCATTTAACGACTTAAGATTCCCTGTAAATCTCGACTTAAACAAACTTATCATCACAAAATCATTATTGGCTCTTGGAATTCCTTTTTTACTATTTACCATATCATTTTTTGTCGGAAAACAATTTGGACTCGGAGTAAAACTAACAGACGACTTGAGGAATCTAATTCCATTAATGTTTGTCGGAATTTTAATTGGCTCAGTTGGAGAAGAGATTGGTTGGAGAAGTTTCTTACAACTGACACTTGAAAAGAAAAATTCAGCATTATTGGCTTCGATTATCGTTGGGACAATTTGGGGATTATGGCATATTGGACATTATAAGAACGGAGCACTTTTTATGATGGGATTTCTGTTGTTTACAATTTCGGCTTCCATTATTATCGCTTGGTTGCTCAGAGACACGAAATACAACTTAATAATCTCTGTACTTTTCCACGTTTCGATTAATCTGGGATTTCTCATACTGTTTAAGAACTCGTTGACTGACTCGAAACTAATGATTATAAACGGAATTATTTGGCTGATACCTGCAATTGGAATTGTAATAACGACAGGAAAAGACTTGATAAAAACACAATAAACGATCGCCTTGAACACGTCTATGCGCATTGTCTAGCTGACGCGAATTTAGCGGTCTTTGCTCCCGCATTCACCTTGTCGTTCCACGACAGCGAATGCTCCCGCAAACCGCCAAATGCCCATAGCCTCGGTCAATAACACAGAATTAACGGATTAAAATGCAACTTTTGGTTTTAAAATTAAAAGCAGGAATGTTAGATTCAACGTTCCTGCTTTTATATTTGTCACCTTTTATTTCAATTATTCAAAATGAACCTCAATTTTCTTTATATCTTGATTCCGACTAAAAACTCTTAAGCTTTGTTCCGCATTTAATTTGTATCCTTCTACTTTTTCTTTTGAACTATTCTTGAAAAATATTTCCATTCCTTCACTTCCATCTTTTTGATAAATAAAAGGTACTGAGCAGTAACTAAATGACAAATGTGGAAACGGATTTTCTGAAGTTGGCGCAATAAATTCATCCGGATTGAGAATCAGCGGTTCGATGGCGATACAACCATTTTCGACCTGAACTCCCAATTCAAAAAACCGACTGATGATATCTTCCTTCACCTGACCCGTCATTCCGGGTTGTTGAACACCTGCCATCATTGGAGTATGCGAGTAAGGATCAAATGGAAATGAACCATAATCAGCCGGTGATTTGTGTGCTCCGATTCCGGCTTTCACCTCCTGATAATGTTGTTTTAAACCCTTAATAATTTCCGGTTCGGTCGAAATTCGTTCCGCAATTTTGATATTTTCGCCAATCGCCAACAATAGCTTCGAAACCATGTGCCAATAAATACAACCCAAGCCTTCGTATTTGTAGAAAGTTCCTGAACGTCCGGTAAATGATTGATGATCAAATATCTTTTCGTAAACTGATTCAATTTGTTGAATATCAGATTCGGTAACTTCAAATTCGGATTGATTATTCAACTTTATCAAAGCCTCACGCAAAAAAGCCGCGTTATTGAAATTTGCATTGAAATGAAATTGACCTTTTTTATCGGTGGTAATGATGCTGGAATTACCTTTTTCAACCAATTCACGAAGGAGATTTATCCTTTCCACATCCTCTTTTGCAATATTATTTTTATCCAAAAACAATGGTAATTTTTTATTCGGATACAAAATATAACTCTGTTGATCAGGACGATATAAATTACTGTTCCGCAATGAATTCAGTAAATTCAGCACTTCGTCAGGCATCATTTTTCCTGAACTCAGCACCGAAACCTGTCCTTCGAGCATTTCGTACAAATGCCGTATTTCAACCGTTTTTTCGCCAAAACTAACCAGATTATACGCGTGATACATGTTGTCTTCGCGCTTATTGGCTGCAATGGATTGATCGAGATAGTCGAGCGTTATATCAAAAAATTGAGCTAATTTATCATTCGATATTTCTGATTTTTTATCTGAAAAACCAGTATAGATTGCTGTGCGATAATTATTTCCGGCGTTACCAAGTTCATCGGCAATAATTCGTCGCTCATAATTGTTAAACCCGGTTTGAAGCGCTGATTTATTATTTTGGAATGCATGAAATATGTTTTCAAAAAAATGATTCATTTCTGTTGAAACAGCAAACATTTCAGTATCAGCATCTTTATAAAGGTTCTGTACATGATTTACAAAGCGTCGCATATAATAAAGCGTTACCATCGAAGCTCCCGTTCCCACCAAAGCATTGTTGGCATCGTTCCATTCGGGGCGCAAAGTATTCATCCAAATACCGGCTTCCGGAATGAAATTGCTGAGTTTGGCCAGCAAAGTTGCCAGAATTTTCTCGGTAAAACTTACTAATTTCACATCCCCGTTTTCGGTCAAAACCAAGCGTGCATCCGAACCATAGGTTTTTTCCAGTTTTTCGATGTCATGATGCATTTTAGCTTCAAAACGAATGGAATTTTTCGGATTAGCTACAATTTCATCATAGCTTTTCAGACGATAGGGCACATTGGCATAAGCAAACATTTCCTTATTTAACCACGATTTCAAACTTTCAGGGGAATAATTTCGCGAAACTTCCATCAATTTCAACAAATAAATGATCTGATGATCGCCCCAATAACCAATATTCGACCATGGATTTTCGGGTTCAATTACCTCCCAGTCAATACCTTCGTTTGTAATTTTGTAAGGATTATAGCCATCAGCGGTGGTTGCATTCAAAAATTTAGCGATAATACCGTTGATATACCCCGGATACGAGAGCGAAAGCGCCTCCCAATTCTGGAAAATATCACGCCAATTGCCCTGATACGAAAGCAGTTTATTGCCATTTTCATCTTTAATATTGATGTTAAAAGCATTCCATGGGCGACTTGGATCACCATGCCGGCGACTGAAAGTAAGGGGCAGATATTCCTGAAAAAGGCGATACAAATTGGCATCGTTTGCATCGTGAATTAACTTATCGAGTTCAGGATATTGAATTGTTTCCGGAATTTTAGCAAGAAAAGCAGCCTGTTTTTCCGATAATTTTTTATTGAAATGTTGAATGTGTCTGCGGAAATCCGACGCATAAATGGTATAATTATCATTATAAATTCCGCCACGCATTGTATTAAATAACACATTCGAAAAATGACGAGCCATCACGTTTTCATCAGCTGTTTGCTGAATTCCATCGGCTTGTGCAACTATGGTTTGTAAATTTATAGTGCCTTTTTCAATATTTTTTTCAACAAATAAACTTATATTTTTTTCATTTTCAATAAAATACAACAAATTATTTACCGCTGCAATATCCTGATGAACTTCAGCTACAAAATGCCAGGACTTAGATGAATTAGCATCTAATTTAAAGTTTGCACTAATAAAATACGCACCACGAACGCCTTTGGCTTCAGTTTCGGGAGTAATATTTTCACCATTTCTGAAAGCATTTAGTTGCGAAGAACTAAGCAGTAAACTTGTCTTTTCGAGTCCAAAACTCCAAACAGTATTGGCACGCAACGATTCGCTTGGTTCGGCTCTGTCCACCAAAATGGCTTCCATGCGGTAAAGTGCCAGTGTTGAGTTTTCGACAAGTTCCGTTTTTTTATAGCCATCTACCAAAGTCGAAAAGGTGTTTTGAGTAAATTTATCGATACCCGAAGGAAGAATATTCTGCAACCCATCAACAATTTGCACTTCAATTTCTTCCGGATTTTCATTGGTGAAAATACTTTTTTTGACCCAACCAAAATCATCGGCATTCATCCATGAGTAAGAGAAAGTCAAACCCAAATCGAAATTCTTTTCAGTAAAAATAAGTTTATTGCCGGTGGTACTTTTGGCAATGCTTCGTTCAATTTTGTAAGTCCCTTTGTTTCTGTCCGAAAACGGTTCCCACAAATGTCGTTTTCCATCCTTGATTACATGCAAAATCGTTTTGCTACCTGTAATTTCAGCCGATTCGCTGATTTTGTCATCGGTATAATATGGGAATAAAGCCAGATCGGGATTCTTGCGTCCTGCACTCAAACCGCCTGTGCTCGAAATGTACATCCAATGGTTGGAGTCGCTCGCCAGACTGATAAAAAACGGCTGCATTGAGTCGTAGTTTTTTATCTGATAGTATTTTTCATTGGCAATTAGGACAAAAGTACCCTCAGTATTGCCTCCTAACCCCCTAAAGGGGGAAATGAGTTTAGTATTGTTTTCTATATTTTCATTCATAGAATTTGATATTTTATTTTTATCAATTTATTGTTTAATAAACATCTATTGT
>JAKLIM010000168.1 GCA_022709605.1 Bacteroidota bacterium
AATTGCTTCAATAGATTTTTACAAAAAAGTATTGCGACAGGAAGAAGCTAATTTTTTGAAAGCTTCGAAAGAACAATACACTTTGAATGTTGAAAATAAAAAAGCGGATATTACAAAAATTTCAAATCTTATTAAAGATAAAAGTCAGAAAATTCAACTTTTGACCGATGAAATTCGTGAGCATCAAAAAAGTCAGGCCGAACTGACCGAATATATTAATGTGGCTGAAACGAAGATTAAAACTACCGAGAATAATTTTCGATATTCACTCGAAGATTTAAGCACGCAAATGGAAAATGATTTAAATAAATTAAAACAATATATAAAATAATAAACGATGGAAAATAACACAACAAAAAGCTTTTGGAAAAGGCCTGAAGGTGCTGTAGGTAAAGTTGGATTGGTGGCAATGCTTGGTGGTTTGGGCGTATTATTGTACAAACTACTTCCTTTTTTAATCACGCTCACACAAAATTTGCTGCACTTTTCATTCTTGCTTTTAGGTTTGGGTGCACTGATATATATTGTATTGGATAAAAAAGTGCGTAACCTTGCATTTTTCATGTACAAATCGTTTATACGCTGGCTCACGGGTTTATTTATCGAAATAAATCCGATAGGAATTCTTAAAAGTTATATGGATGACCTCAGAGAAAACCTGAAAAGCATGAGCAAACAAATGGGCGTTGTGAAAGGTCAAATGCAGCGTTTGAAACTGCTTATGGACGAAAATCTGAAACACATTGAGAACAATCTGAAATTAGCGAGTAAAGCAAAAGAGACAGATAAACAAGCAATTATGGTACTTAAATCGCGCAAAGCCGGTCGGTTAAAAGAATCGAACATGCGTTACGATGAACTCTATAAAAAACTTGAATTACTTTACCGCGTACTTTTGAAAATGTACGAAAACTCTGAAATCATGCTTGAGGACATTGAAGATCAGGTATTGGTTAAAGAGCAGGAACGCAACGCAATACGGGCGAGTCATTCGGCCATGAAATCGGCCATGAATATAATTGCCGGCAATGGCGACAAACGCGAAATGTTCGATCAGGCGCTGGAATCGATTGCCGATGATGTAAGCTCGAAAATTGGCGAAATGGAACGATTTATGGAAATGTCGAACAGTTTTATTCAATCCATCGATTTGCAAAATGGCGTTTTCGAAGAAGAAGGCATGCAACTGTTAGAGAAATGGGAAAAAGAAGGTGTATCGTTGTTATTGGGCGATGAAAAAGATTTGCTAATCAATAAATCGAACAGTGATACGGACCACATTGATTTTAATAAAATAAAAGAAACACCACAAAAACCAAGAAGTAACCAATACAGTGAACTTTTTAATATTTAATTTATAAAAGAAATGGCAACAGCAAAATTAACACCACTATCGAAACTCCTGATCACTTTATTAGTTGTAGGAGGAATTGGATTTGCACTTTATAAAGTGAGTGGAAACAAGAAAATTAAAGAAAGTTTTGGAAGTAAAGAAACTACCGAAGAAGTTTCGGACGATGTAATTAACATAGGTGTTGTAACCTGGGGCGGATATGCCGGAGGTCAATATTTCAACGAAGGTTTTAAAGCCAATGAGAAATCAAGATTTTTTACCGATTATGGTTTTAAAGTAAACTTTGAAGTGCTCGACGATTTCGAAGCATCGCGCGAAGCATTCAAGAATGGAAAAGTTGATTTGCTTTGGGCTACAATCGATGCCTTGCCTACCGAAATGGAAGGTTTAGCGCAATTCGACCCACAGGTAGTTTTTCAGGCCGACTGGAGCCGTGGTGGCGATGCACTTGTAGCACGTCGCGGCTTAAACACCATCAATGACCTGAAAGGAATGAAAATTGCAGTTGCGCCAATGACTCCTTCACATTCATTCCTGTTGTGGATGTTGGAAGCAGCTGATTTGACGGTGAAAGATGTAAAAATAGTGGAGGTGCCGAGCGCCATTGATGCCGCTGATGCATTCAAAACCAATAGCGTTGATGCCGCCGTGGTTTGGAGTCCCGACGATAAAGATTGTGTGACGAAAGTTCCGGGAGCCAGAATTCTACAGAGCACCAAAAATGCATCGCACATTATTGCCGATGTATTTATTGCTAAGAAAAAATACATTCAGGAAAACAAAGCAAAACTTCAGAAATTGTACGAAGGTTGGATGATTGGCGCTTCGGAAATTAATCAAAATGAAGCGAATAAGAAAAAAGCTTCGGAAATTTTGGCCGAAGGATTGAACCAACCTGCTGATTTTTGCCTGGATGCTATAAACAATGTTCGCCTGGCTTCACACGGTGACAATATGGATTTCTTCGGATTAAATCGCGATTATACAGGCGTTACGGGCGAAGAACTTTACAACAAAATGAAAATCAAGTACAACGAGGTTGGCTATAATACAGCCAATGTGCGTAGCTGGAGATTAGTTGCATCTGACGTTGTGAATGGCGTAACCCTTTCGGGCGAGCAACACAACAGTGAAGCTGTTAAAACATTTGAAGCTACCACGAAAGAAGATGTTGATGCTGAAGCACTTTCGAGTAAAAAAGTAACAATTTCATTCCGCAGTGGCGAATATACACTCGACGAAAATTCGATGCAGATTATTGATTTGCAATTCACCGGAATAGCTAAGGCTTTTGCAAATGCTAAAATCAGAATCGAAGGAAATACCGACAATGTGGGCTCGCGCCAAACAAATATAAGTTTGTCGAAACGCCGCGCGCAATCCGTTGCCGATTACCTGATTTCGAAACACAATATGCCGGCTAACCGATTCATTATTGTTGGAAACGGACCCGATAAACCGGTTGCAGGTTGCGAAAACAGCGATACAGAAGCTTGCCGTTCGAAAAATCGCAGAACTGATTTCGAAATTATTGCAAACGAATAATCGCTATGTATTCAAAAAATAAACTTTTCGATTTACGGGGTGAAATTTCACCCCGTACTGATATTATGCTCCAGATAGTAGGGGCTTTAATTGTATTCGGACTTTGGTGGTTGTTTAGTTTTGTAACAACCAAAACCAACATTACCCAGATTGATGAACATCAATTAACATCAATGAATATCAAAATAAGCAACAATAAATATTACAGTAACGATTCGCTTTTGGTTGCCGATTTTGATAAACTTGTTAAGCTTGAAAGCACTGAACTTCAACAATATGGATTGAAACGCATCAAAGTAACCAGTTTGCCTTCGCCCATCGCAGTTGTAATGGCCATTCCCGAAATGTTCGTAAAAGACAACCTGATTGGCAACATTTTTAAATCGATTAAATTAAATGTTTACGGTTACATTATTGCCATCATTATTTCAATTCTTGCAGGCTTTGTTTTGGGTTTAATTCCCCTTTTTAGAGGACTTTTCAGCCGCATTATCGATGCCGGACGTTTTATTCCGTTGACGGCTGTGACCGGAATTTTCATTCTTTGGTTGGGCATTGATAGCGAAATGAAAATTGCATTCCTGGCCTTCGGTATTTTGGTGTACCTTATTCCGGTAGTTGTTCAACGAATTGATGAAGTACAATCGGTTTACCTGCACACGGTTTACACGCTTGGCGCAACTGCCTGGCAAACAGTGAAATCGGTTTACATTCCTTATGTGATGAGTAAACTTATCGATGACATTCGGGTTTTAACAGCCATTTCGTGGACCTACATTACTATTGCCGAAATGCTAAATAAAAGTGGTGGTATAGGCGAATTAATATGGGAAGCAAAACGCCAGAGCAGTCTCGAAAAAGCATTTGCTGTATTGATGATTATTGTAATTATCGGAATCATTCAGGACAGACTTTTTGTAGCGTTGAATCAGGTTTTATTTCCTTATAAAATGACCGAAAACAAAAAAATATAATCATGGTAAAATTTAACGACGATCCGATTCTACCGAATATTATTGAACTAAGAGATATTTGTCAATCGTACGATAACGGAAAAACGAATGTAATTGAAAAACTTGATTTGCTGATCGAAGATAAGCCTTTGCAAGGTCAATTTGTAGTTTTACTTGGCATGTCAGGTTGCGGCAAGAGTACTGTGTTGCGGTATATTGCAGGTTTGCAACAACCTACATCAGGTACCGTTTTGGTCAATAACAAACCAACCGGTCACGATAATCGGGTAAGCATGGTTTTTCAACAATATTCTTCACTTCCCTGGTTAAGTGTATTGGACAATGTGGCATTGGGATTGAAATTTAAAGGCGTAACGAAAGAAGAACGCAATAAAAAAGCCCTGGAAATGATTGAATGGGTTGGATTAAAGGGTCATGAGAAAAAATATGCCCAATATCCGATTCTTTCCGGAGGTCAGTTGCAGCGCGTTGCCATTGCCCGAAGCCTGATGTCGAATCCTGAGATTTTATTGATGGACGAACCTTTTGGTGCTTTGGATGTGGAAACCCGCCAAAGTATGCAAAGCTTATTACAGGATATTTGGTCAAAATTCCATACCACCATCGTTTTTGTAACGCACGATGTTGCTGAAGCGGTTTATCTGGCCGATGACATTTATATTCTTAAAAAATCGCCATCGCATATTGTGGAACACATAGCGGTTGATTTACCTTTGAATCGTACGCATGAAATTAAGAAATCGTCGCGGTTTATTGAGTTGCAGCGCGAAGTAGAGGAAAAACTAATGGACACGCTCAAAAAAGCATAAAACTGTTTCGCATGTTTACAAAATCAGTTCAGGAAATTGCATCGCTATATCCGGGTGAAAATATTGAGGTTGGTGATAATATTTCTCCCGATCAAATAATTCAGTTCACTGAATTATTTAAACAATTCGATTTAACAACCGAAGATGTTCATTTGGTAATTTTCGATAAAAACAACAATCCACTTGTTGTAATCACCGATTTAAATATATTCTATTTACACAATCAATTGCCTGATTGTGTAAAAATTACAGATTACAATCCTTTACAATTGAAAGGATTGTTGTCTGATAATCAAGTGGATATTATTAATAAAATAACTGATTTGATAAATAATAAAAAAAACGAACATAGAAAAACGCTGGACAGTTTTGTAAATAAAATCAAAACAATTGTTGATGCAGATAAGCAAAATTTTGAAAATAAGTCCTTGTTTTTCGATGGCAAATACATTGAGTTGCTCCTTCACGAATCGGAAGAATTAATCAAACTTTGTAATGCGCTGAACAGCGATGAATTGTTTATTCGCAGCGTAAATTTAGTTTTCGACGGTGCAAATCAGGTAATGAATGGCTACAAAGCGGAACATTTGCTTATCTTCGACATTATAAAAGCCTACAAAGATGTAATTACCACCGAAAACGAAAAAACCAGATTCACGCTGGCGTATTTTTTCGAACGGTTAAAAGGAAATGATTTTGCAAAGGGAATCAGCGTTCAACGGTTGAACGAAATGACCACCAAACAATTTTTTATTGATAATGTAGAAAAAATAAAAAATGCCAATATCCTGAGTATTGATCAGGCATACAAAGATCAATATCTGCTCACCACCCTTCTGCATCGCATCGATCATAACTTATTTCTGAAAACCGGAAACCTCATTTACCGGTTCGCTTCGATTGTAGTGAAAGGCGATAATGTTATTAATGATCAGGAAAAGCAAGCGTTGAAAAAAGTATTGGAGAAAACATCTCATCCGGCTGTTTCAACTGAATCGGACAAGTTGACACAACAAATTCCGGAAGGCGATACGCTCGAAATTGTGATGAATGAGTTGAAAAGTCTGATTGGTTTGGAAGAAGTTAAAAAAAGCATTGACGATTTTATCAATTATCTGAAAATACAGAAAATAAGAAAAGAAAAAGGACTCGAAAATGTGCAGACTTCGCTTCATGCTGTATTTTTAGGCCCTCCCGGAACGGGGAAAACAACGGTTGCACGTTTGCTCGGACGCATTTATAAACATTTGGGCTATTTACAAAAAGGTCATTTGGTGGAGACCGACAGAGCAGGAATGGTGGCCGGTTTTGTGGGACAAACGGCAATTAAAGTAAACGAAATTGTCAATACGAGTTTGGACGGTGTTTTGTTTATCGACGAAGCATATTTGCTTGTGGTTGATAATGGCGACAGGGATTTTGGCAGCGAAGCCATTGATACACTGGTAAAACGAATGGAAGACAACCGCGAAAAATTAGTGGTTATAGTTGCAGGATACACCGAGCCAATGAAAGAATTCATCGAGTCGAACCACGGATTGCGCTCTCGTTTTAGCCGTTATTTTGTTTTCGATCATTTTTTGCCTTTGCAGCTCCTCGAAATAATGAAAAGTTATTGCAAAAAATCAGATTTCACATTGACCGACGAAGCTGCCGATAAATTATTGGATACCTTTGAAATGCTGTACGAAAAGCGCGATGAAAGTTTTGGAAATGCCCGTGTGGTCCGAAACATATTTGAGCGCTGCATTCAACATCAGGCCAATCGATTGGTAGCAATTCCGAACCTCACCAACGAACTTCTCCAAACACTTGAAGCTGAAGATATTCCCGAACCGAAACTGACGGTTGAACAGGTTTTTTTAACGAAAGAGAAGTGATATTTTTTAGATATTCAATAAATTTAATTTTTGTTAAAAAAATATTAATTGTAAAATGGAATACAAATTAGTTTGAGAAATAATAATGGAACAGTCATGTTTTAAAAAAATCAGAATGAAAACAAAACACCCGATAAAAATATATTTTTTATCGGGTGTTCTGTTTCCTCTTAATTTTAATACTAAAGTTGTATTTTATGAAAATATTTAAACCCATTGTAATTAATTCTAATCAAATAGACTCCGGGTATATAAACTCCGGTCAGATAAGTGTTTGATTTATGAGATAATCTGTTTTCAACCATTTGACCTAATGAATTATAGACACAAATATCACTTTGACCACTAAAGTCACCAGAAAAATTTACCCTAATCTGACCATTTTGAATTCTGAAAACTGAAATGGCCGGGTTCTCGATATTTTTATTCTGTTCGGTTGTGAAGTCCTTTGTTTTAAGAATTAAGCTAAACCGATTCGTTGAATTTTCCACTTCAGAACTGAAATCATAAACTGTTCCAACAGCCAGTTCCTGATCGGTCTCTAATAAATTATCCCTTAAAAATATTTTCGTGTCTTCATCAAAATTGCTTATTTCGGTAGCCTGCAATGATAATGTGTTTGAATTGATTGTATTCAATCCAAGTGGCAATTTTTCGTTGTATTTGATTTTATTCAAACCATTAATTGCAACTTGTTCAGTTCCTGCTAATGTGTAAATTTCAGGAATTAAAGAGTTGCCATTAAACATTTTGGGCGAATCATAAGTATCAAATCCATCCGATGCATTAGCGTTAAAATAAACGATTGCTTCATCACTATTTGTTCCATTCGAAATCTGCAAACGCAATACTTGTTGGTCTGAATTGGTTTCAGCTTTTGATTTCAACATATTAGATGTAAGTGTATGTGAACGCATCGTATTATTTACAGTAAGCTTTCCCGAAGTCTGATTGGCCATAACCCGTATCCAAAATGCCTGCATTGGTGGAATGTATTTTGTAACCGATCCTTTTCCTGAATTATTTGTACCCAAACCACCCACTGAATTAAAAGTATCAAAAATATACACAATCTGTTTTTTTGATCTGTACCAAATGGAGGAAAGTAAATTATTTTTTATTGCAGATTCCCAGTTTAAATAAGATGGATATGGATTTC
>JAKLIM010000169.1 GCA_022709605.1 Bacteroidota bacterium
TACCCGTTCCTACAGCAGGAACTGAAGCGTGAGCGGTTGCCTGACCGTCAATGTATAAACTATAAGTTGCACCACTTAACGATGAACTTGCATTCGCTGTATTTACAAATACTTTGTTGTATTTATCTGTGCCAAAATCAATGACACCCAAATCCAGGCTCCCACCAGATATGCCCACCACATAAGTATTGTTATCCGGTTTCATATTGTATGTTCCGCTGGTGTTATACACACGTGCAAATTCAGTAAAATTTAAAAAAATATTTACATTCGGATTGGCCGAAACAGCACCTGAAGCTACATAGTTATCGGTCGGATCTAAAACCTGGAGCAATTCTATCTCTTTTGCTCTGAACTCCAGATTGGCTGTTGTGGTTAAATCTGCTACCCAGCCTAAATAAATTTCAGTTTCTGCATTAAGAGTGAATTCGATACCGTACATCAAATCATCAACTTTATCGGCCCCAATGCTGTGGTAAGCTAACGCTGAAGATTCGATGTTTGCAATGGTCGGTATTGATTTGGATGCAAAAATGTAGGCTTTCGACATATTATAAAGTGCATTGTAATTTGCTCCAAAGAAATATTTACCGGCCGGCAATGTTACTTTTTTATACAATCTTGCATTTTTGGCATCTGTGGTCGAACGACTTACATCGCCCCAGGCGCCCAACATCAACGTATTATAACCGGGATATTTATCAATACCCTGCTTCGTACCACTACCATCGGTTTGAGGAATATTAAAGTCAGCAGTCCAGTGGGCAGGCTGTCCAAAACGCACTGTGGATGTGCCTGTACGTGTAAATACACGTGCTTCTTTCAGGTATTTGTTTGTTATATTTTGTGTTTTAGAATACTCAATACTTCCTCCGGCTGTTTTCGCGCTGTTCTTGAATGAAATTATTGCATTTTGCAGTGTCATTACGGCGGTGGCAATCACATCATTAGTACTGGCCGAAGTATAAACTTTTGCATCAACAATAGCAGCTTCCAGTGTTGCAACTGCTGCAGGACTGTATTGACCCGAATTACTTCCGGCATTTTGCCGGGCAATGCTATCAGTCAATTCAGCCACTTTTATCAAATCTAGTAAACTCTCAAAAGTAACTGAGCCCAGTGAAATTTTAAAAACAGTAGCAACATCAGAAGTGGCGAGTTTTGTGGCAGGCAAATTAATGGTCAATCCATCAGCATTGCGCGTGTAAGTCAAATTTCCACCACCCACTAGCTGTACACTTTTAACGTTTCTAATCAAATAAGGCTGCGTTGTAGACAGTCTTTTCAATACAATTTTTCCATTCGCAGGCCAACCCATAGAAGTAATATACAGCAGGCTGTCTCCTTTTTTCACGTACCTGATATCGCTCGCATTGTAGGTAATTCCTTCGTTGAAACCCTGAGCCGAAAGAGGATTAACGGCTTCGGCCGTAGGTCCTTCACCAAAAGTAGTCCACGATCGGGTGCCCTGAATACTTTCTTTGTTAACCTTCATCCATGCAGTAATACCCTGTACAACAACCAGTTCCTTTTCATCAATCGATCCATCTCCACGTACAGGTATATTCAGTAGCAAATTACCATTTTTACTCACTATGTCAATCAACATTCTGATCACTGTCAATGCCGATTTATATTGATTATTATTGTACACATTGCGGTTATAATGCCAATCACCTATGCAAGTACAAGTTTGCCAGTATTTTTGCTGTGGACGATCCGGCACACCGCGCTCAACATCCCATACCAAACAATTTTTTTGTTCCTCAGTCAAAATTTTACCCAGGATAACCGTTTCATTTTTACCATTGTTAGTTGCTGCACTCTTGTTGTACATGTGCGATGCAATATCCAATCCCACATTACTTACTTTAGACAAAGGCAAAGCTGTATCATCAAAATACAATAAATCAGGGTTATAACGATTGATCAGATCAAGTGTACGGTTATAAAATTTATTTATATAAGCTGCATCGGGTACCGAAGCACCATTTTCCCAATCCCATTGCGAATGTATTGTACCGGAATTAGAACTACCTGAACTACGGGTATGATTTTGAGCATATAAATCCTGAGGGTTAAGTCCCTCCCACCATTTTCCAACTCCGTCAGCAGTTGTTAGCTTTCCATCGTAATCCTGCGAAGGCTCCATCCAAGACCAGGCGTGAGATGCATGAACACTTACACCAAAAGGCAAATTGTATTTTTTTGCTGCATCTGCCCAACCGGCAATTACATCTTTTTTGGGACCCACTTTAGTTGTATTCCAGGGTTGATATTTGCTGTCCCACATATCCAGATTGTCGTGGTGATTGGCCATGGCAAAGAAATATTCGGCACCGGCATTTTTATATAAATGAACCAACGAATCAGGATTCCAGTTTGGAGCTTTCCATGTATTTATAATGTCTTTAAAACCAAATGTAGATTGGTTTCCATAATTTGAAGCGTGCCAGTTAAATTGAGAAGTACCTGAAAAATACATAAAGCGGGCATACCAATCGCCTTGTTCGGGCTGACATTGTGGGCCCCAATGTGCCCAGATACCAAACTTGGCATCCTGATACCATTCAGGAGCTTCGTTAAACTGACTCAACGATTCCCATGTTGGTTGAAAAACACCGGTGGCCATTTGTTCTGTTGCTGAAATAACTGCAATTTTTGCAGTAGCCTCTCCACTGGTTAATCGAATCGTATCATTCACCACCGACGTTCCATCATAAGTTACTGTAACAGAAGCTGCTGATGGATTAACCGGAATTGAATATGTACTCAATGTAACTCCTGTGGGTGCAGTCAGAGTAATAGGGCTGGTTAAATTAGAACCACTAACCGTAAATGTATTGCTGGTAGTTCCATTGAGCCAGATCGAAGACTTTGATACCGAAATTACCGGATCAAAACTTTGATATATTTCAAAATTATCAAGTCGAATAACAGTAGCCTGATTAGAACCGGAACAACTATTTAACCAAAAATTCTGAGCAGCTGCCAAAGTACCTGTTTTAAACTTAAAATCAACCACTTGCCAGGTACTACCGGTATTTTTCATTACCTGAAAATCAGCTGTAGATCCATTAATACCACAACCATTGAGCGTAATGTAAGCTTCTTTATCGCTATACAACATGCATTTGAGGCGATAAGTAGTGTTTGGCAATAATTTTCCGGTAAGTGTATAATCGATAGAACCGCCACAACCACCTGTAACCTGAATACTGGTTCCGCAAAAGGCATTAGCACCTGAAATCAAGGTGGCGTTGCCCCATGCTTTTGACCAACTGCTACCGGCATTCGGATATTTTGAACAATCAGGATCAGTCACTACATTACCAGAGGCCTGAAGTGGAGTGTAACATTGTGCTTGTGCGCCTGAAATTCCTGACAGGATAAACAGAAGTACTGCAATAGAATGAACTTTGATTTTTTTCATTTGAAATGAATTTAAGGATGAATTATATGATTCACTTGATTTATTTAGCTACAAAATTATTTTTTTAAACCATTATACAATTATCTGTATATTACCAAAATCCAGGATTATTGTTCCATCTCTTCTAACTTGTTCCGTTTTTTGCGCATCTCCCGGCATGTGTACATACGAAAGTATTTGTTATACAAAGAAAAGTGTTTCGGTTTATATATCCAAAACTTACCGTGAATTTATTGCCTGCTGTTAAAATTTCAACAGCATGTTACAATACTTTCATTAATTTAGCTGAGATTTTATATTCACACTCCAATTCTTTAACAAGGTTATCGTCGGAGAGGTAATTTGCAGATTTTATTTAAAATAAACGGCATAAAAAAAAGAGGACATCCCTGCGAACATCCTCTTTTTTCGAAAGTGTATTGTTATTCAACTATTCCACTACCCAAGTACTGACTACCGGATACCAGTAAAGCATTGGTAGCTGACCGGAAAAACAGATAAAATAACAATGTATCGCCCACTGAATTGTATGGCAGGGTTACAGAAGCTGTTTTTGCAGCACGGGTATTTTCACCGTCCGAAAAGCTTAATTCACCATTGCTTACATTGTACACCACCAGACAAACATAATCACTCAATTCGCCCCTGCAGTTATCAACTGCATCGCTCCAACTGAAATTTGCCAAACCGTTGCTCATTACTGCTGTTGCATCGGGTATTCTGCTGAGAATTCCATCGCTGAGTAACAATTTACTGTAGTCAATTTCCGGATTTTCATCTGTGCCTGTTATTGCATTTTTCAATGCATGTCTACAAGCATAGTTGTAGGGTGAAATGTTTTCGGCCGCAGCCGTGTTCTTCAGTCCCGTTTTCAATACCGGGTTTACACCCCGCATTACCCTGGTAACAGCACCAAACTTTGCCTGTTGGCTTACCTGTTCTTTGCTGCTTGCAGGACGTGATTTTTTAGACTTGGCTCTGATTATATCTTCGCCTTTTTTATTGGTGCTACCCACCACGGTTCCAACGGTACCTGAGAATCCACCCAAAATACCCATATTCAATTTTCCCATTTTATTAATTTTTAGGGAGTTATAAAAAATTATTTGATGCAATCTGATGCTGCATGAAAGTTGTTGATCAGTCTTCTCTCACTCGAATCGTTCTTTAACGAATTTCCAATTACAGTTGATCTGCTGTAGATTGGATTTCATTAAACCTGTAGCGCCCTACGCCATGGATTTTTACAACAACTTTGCCAACCGGCTGTTTTGTCCGCAATGACCGCAACATACCGTGCCAAATTCTTTCACCAGTCAGTTTTATCTGCAGTTTGTCCGCAAAGTCCGCAATGACCGAACCCGCTTTCCGTATCGGACATAAAAAATAGCAGTCCTATGTCTCGAACTGCTATTTCTTTATTTCCCTTAAGGGTTTAAGGGGTTTTTTGTACAAAAAAAAGAATTGGAACCTGCCTACCGCAGGCAGGATCCTGATCTTAATTACTTTTAGTAAATAAGTAACACATAATATTTATTGATATGTTTCCAAATACCACAGGATGGTTGGTTTATTAAGGGACAAGCGTCCCGAAACTTCAGATATTTTTTTGATCGTAACCGTTTATTAAAAATGAGATATATCTATTTGTAAATAAATGTATTAGTATTAGTATTAGTATTAGTTTCACTCAAACTATAATTGGCGGTGACTAATAAATCTTTTTAAAATAATGTAATAAGGTTAAAATCATATACCCAAATTTTCTACTAAGGTTAATACTTTGAAAATAAGGTTTTTCAGATATATAAATAACCTTATTTTTTCATTTTTAACCTTAGTAGAAATACAAACACATGAATCCAAACCTTATTTACCTTTTTTAAGAATAAAAGAATGCCGCAATATTAATTCTAATCAAAAGCTAATTAATAACTTATATATTAACTAAATATATCAAATATGCTAAAATGAATATCTCCAAAAAAATCACTGATAACTATCAGGGCCGCGCCTGCCTGCGGTAGGCAGGTTCCTGATCTTAATTACTTATAGTAAATAAGTAACACATAATATTTATTGCTATGTTTCCAAATACCGCAGGATGGTTGGTTTAAATAGGGACAAGCGTCCCGAAACTTCGGGATCCCTGTCGCTTGATGACTACTCAAGCGACAGGGAAGTCGCTTGTCCCCTGATATTTTTCATCAAACATAAACATCAAAATATATAATTATTTATTCCTAATTACTTGTATAACTCAGTTGTATCAATAATTTTCCTTTAATTTGCATTTAAATCATCTTAAATAAAATTTCAATGAAAAATCTAATTTCTACCTTATTACTTTTTTTTACAATTTCAAGTTCGGTTTTTTCTCAAAATTATACCGATTTTTTTACAGATAAGGCTTGCCGGGTCGATTTTCAGTTTTGTGGTAACAACAAACAAACTTCGGCTTATCTCGAACGGATTAAACAAGAGCCTTTTTGGGGTGGAAGACGATTGCATTTATCAGAAGATTTAAATTTGGGTCAGTACCGGTTTTTGGTTACCGATAGCGCAAGCAATCAGCTGATTTATACCACCGGATTCAGTACGCTTTATTTCGAATGGCAATCGACGCCCGAAGCTAAATTGGTAAATAAGAGCTTTGAACAAACTGTTCAGTTTCCTTATCCTAAAAAAGCGGTTAAAGTGGCTGTTGAAAAACGTATAGGCTATGCTGAATGGGAAACATTACTTCAGTTCGGATTTTCGCCCGACGATAAGTTGATCATCAGAAATCCGAATGTTAGTGCACAGGTAAAAAATATTCTAAAGAATAACGACTCTTCCAAAGCAATTGATATTGCCGTTATTGCCGAAGGTTATTCAGCAAAACAAAGGGCTAAGTTTTATAAAGATGCTAAACAGCTGGCCGAAAATCTGTTTACACACGAACCTTTTTTAAAGCATAAAAATCAAATCAACATATATGCAATTGCCGCGGTATCAGAAGATTCAGGTATCACCATGCCTCATAAAGACCGTTGGAAAAATACCGCTGTTGGCTCACATTATTATACATTTTACGAACCACGGTATCTTACGTCGCCTAATGTGTATAAAATTCGCGATTATGCTGCTTTGGTGCCTTACGATGCCATTTATATTTTAGCCAATACACCTGTTTATGGTGGTGGTGGAATTTATAATTTTTATGCGCTTGCTTCAGCAGACAGTAAAAGAGCTCAGGCAGAAGTACTTGTGCATGAATTCGGACATTCGTTTGCAGGTCTTGCTGATGAATATTTCAGGGAAAATGCAGATGTGCTTGATGGAATGTACAATTTGAAAGAAGAGCCCTGGGAACCGAATATATCTCCATTGGTCAATTTCGAAGCCAAGTGGAAAAAGGATTTACCTTCTGATATTCAAATCCCTACACCTGTTACCGAAGAAAGTAAAACCAAAATCGGAGTTTTTGAAGGTGGTGGCTATTTAACCAAAGGAATGTACCGTCCCTGTTACGATTGCCGCATGCGAACCAACGAAGCCAAAACATTCTGTCCGGTTTGCGAAAAAGCGGTTGAAAAAGTGATTCTTTTTCTGAGCGAATAACGAATTATTTCCCATGCGTTGAAATAAAAATTAAAAAAAGAGGATAACTGAAATTTCAGTTATCCTCTTTTTTAATTGACTATGCGGTGATTTATTTTACTACAATGGCTTCAAGATTTTTGTTTCTGATTTGAATATATATTTTCGAATCGGCTTTGCAGTAAGCAGTTTGTACATAACCCATTCCGATGCCTTTTTTGCTTTCGGGAAGCATAGTGCCCGAAGTAACCTGTCCGATAATTTCACCTGTTTCATTCACTATATCATAACCATGGCGTGGAATGCCGCGTTCGGTCAATTCGAAACGCACTAATTTACGCTTTACACCTTCAGCTTTTTGTTTTTCGAGTAGCGAGCGGTCAATGAAATTTTTACCTTCTGCGAATTTAGTAATCCAACCTAATCCGGCTTCGATGGGTGAAGTGGTATCGTCGATATCATTTCCGTAAAGGCAGTACCCTTTTTCGAGTCGTAAGGTGTCGCGAGCCCCTAATCCTATGGGCTTTATACCGTATTCTGCACCGGTTTCGAATAAAGCATTCCAAATTTTATCTGCATTTTCAGGGTAAAAATACAATTCGAAACCTCCTGCGCCCGTGTAACCCGTATTTGAGATGATAACATTTTCTACACCCGCAAATTCGCCCACTCTAAAGGCATAATAAGGAATTTCCGACAG
>JAKLIM010000017.1 GCA_022709605.1 Bacteroidota bacterium
TCTTTTAGCTCACTGTTTTGAAAATGTTCTGAAAATTCTAAAACTCTTTTGCGATGATGCAGAAAATCTTCATCGTAAATGATAGCCGATTGAATGTCAGGATGTTTTTTAAATTGTTGATGCAAATTTTCGAAAAGTTGTTGACCATTGAAAAACGGTATGTATTTTTTGTTGAACTGGCTGGAAGTGGCGCAAAATGAGCAACCATAAATACATCCAAGACCACTTACAAGTACAATTTGTTTGAAAAGCTCTATGCGTGTTCTGAAAAAACTGTTCGACAATGGAATTAAATCCTGTTTTATCGGACGATGGTTTTCTATTCCCCATTTTTCACGAATCAAATTATTCATAAAATGATTTCCATCGCCGAAACAAATACGATCAACAAGGCTTTTTAGCCTGTTTGATATGTCGTATGACTCTTTGAAAATGGCTGTACCATAACCTCCAAGAATAATTTCAATGGTTGGATGTGTCTCTTTTATCCATTTCGCCATTTCCAATACCTTGGCAGTAAGTGGAATGGTAAATCCGATGGCAATCAGTTCATATTTCCCTTCGTTTACTTCTTTTTGAAATCGGGCGAACGATGGATTTTCGAGCACAACAGAATCAACGGCAATATTTTGAGCTAAAAAATGAAGCGAATGCCAACTCTGAAACGAACGGAGTTGAAACATGCGCTGCCTGTAAGTGTTTCGATAATAAAAATAATCCACCGGATCTTTGTCAATCGGCAATTTCGGGTAAGGACCACAAGGTGAAGTTAAAAGTATTTTGGGCATTGTTTTTTCCATCTGGTCAGGATCTGGTTTTATAGAAATTAATTTTCGGGAAGTAAGGCCTCAATCATATATACCGATGGAACAAAAAACACACTGTCAATTCGTTCCGTTTTTCCGATATTAAATCCTTGTTTTTCAAGCAATTGTTGCGTAGCTTTAACCGAAAGATATTGCGCTTTTGAAGTGGTAAGTTTTATCATCATTAACCAGCAGGCATCATAAAAATTATTTTTATTGCTAAATAACAAAAGTATTCGTCCTCCGGGTTTTAGTCGTTTTTTTAGTTCCGATAAAAATTTTGGTTTATCCGCCACATACGGAAATGCATTGGTCGAAACGATCAGATCAAACGGCTGTTTTTCGGGTAAATTTTCAGGATGTCCGCAAATGTATTTTATGTTTTTTGATGAAAATCCATGCTTTGCCCGCTCGATCATTTTGGTCGAAGGATCGATGCCCGTAATTTCAGCTGAAGGATATTTCTGGCTTAATTCAACGCAAAGTTCGCCAATTCCACAACCTGCATCAAGTATCTTTTCCGGTTTAGGAAGTTCATTGATGGTTTTAAGAATCAGTTGTCGCGATGGTGTTAGTACAAACTTTTGCACCCAAAGTTTATCGTACCAACCGGCATAAAAATCCCATATTTTTGGTCCAAACATATTTTTTTATTTATAAATAAGTAATTTTAAAAAATACAATGCTCCGTTCATTGTGCTGTTAAACAATAGTTTCATGCCATTCCAAAACCCGTATCGCGTAAGCAAATGTTTTAATGAAGAAAATCTGGTAGCAGGAATCAAATATAGAAAATAAAGCCACAGGTAATACGAAAAGGCCGAAATGTTTTTTGGTTTTTGATGTAAATGCAGTAAATCGTAGCTCCACAAACGTGCGGTATCAAATTGAGTTTTTTGCTGTATTGCTTCATCTGTATTCGGCAAAACCGTAGGCGTTGAATAGGTCGCAAAAGGTATTTTATTTTTACGTACATATTTGGCTAAGCGAATAAATTCGGCATGTTTCCAATCGGGATCGCAGATAAAAAGTGCGAACAAATCGATATTTAGATTCCGGCAAACTGCAATTGTAGCATCGTTATCGGCCACAGTTGCCTTTTTGTTGACTGAATGCAAAGCACTTTCGGTAATGTATTCGAAGCCAACAATCAGAGCCGTTAAACCATTTAATTTCAAACGTGCAATAAGGTCAGGATTTGCCGAAATAAATTCGGAAGTTCCGTAAGTGATATAATTTTTGTGGATTTTTCGTCTTTCAAGTTCATCGCAAAAAGTTTCGAGTCGCTTTTTGCTTGTCAGAAAGTTATCATCAACAATAAAAATATTCTGTGCAGTAAGTTGTTCAATTTCATCAACAACCTGCTCAATCGGTCGGGTTGAGTATTTTCCGTCGTTCATTTTCCGGCAAAAACAAAACGAACATTTCCCCGGACAACCGAATGCAGTTTTTACAGTTGCACAGGCATTTAAATAAAAATAATAGTACTTTTCGGGGTTTGCTTCAAACTGAATTCTTTTTGGAATAGGAATATTATTCGTAAATGATTGCTGAGTTTGTATTTTAAATCCGTTAATTTTAAATGCAGCACCTTCAACATTTTCGGGTGGTTCGTTTTTCGAAACACCTTGAGCAATTTCTTGAATAGCAGTCAAATGATTTCCAAATACGACAGCATCGATAAAGGGTGAGAAAAAATGTTCGGGTACAACTTCGGCGTGAACTCCACCAACAACGATATAAAGCTCCGGAAATTCCTTTTTAAGTTTTTCCACCAAAAGCAAAACATAAGTTACTTGAGTTATATAACAACTTATACACAGCATTTTAACGTTCCGGGAATCAATCTGTTTCGTGAGTTTTTTCTCCTTTCCTTTCTCCATAATTGCAACCGAATGTTCTGCCTCGAGTACTGTATATAAATACTCAAGCTCAAGCGGCTCGCACGAAATCAGATAATCCATGCGAACCGATTGTTTGGGAACAGGAGGCGTGTAAAGAAGTATATTCATATTTAGAAAATATTATATCCGGTAATCTTTAGAAATATAGTTTTATTAAGAGAATTCTCACTTCATATCTATTCAATTCGTTCAAACTCCTGTATTATATTCAAAATATACATTTGTGGCTTCAAATTTTCTAAAAAATAAAAATTGTTGAATAGTCTAATCTTTAATTTTTTGTCAGTAAGTTCAAGAATGTCAGCACATTCAACATGAATTCCCCCCGGCCAGTATTCATTCCATTCTGATTCAATTATTAATGTCTTTGAATCTTTGCTAATTTGCCAATTATACTCATTTGGGTTATAATCCTTAATTAGAAACGTAAGTTTATTTGCTGAAATATGTAATTCCAAATCACCTTCAAAAAGTTTCATCCTCCCTTGCTTTACTGCATTTATATTGTAAGGTCCATAGATTTGGTCTAAATTGTTTTTACTTTTCCAATTACCCAAAATTCTTTCTGTAGTTTCTTTATTACTATAATTCTCTTTTCTTCTATAATTTATTTCTGTTTTGTTATATGAATCAATAAGTGAATATGTTGAATCATTAATTTGCGAAATCTGCCTCATTGAGTTCCAATTCCCAATCCCAATTTTTATATTCATGTAATTATATAGGAAAACATATTCTTTATATTTTGTAACACCCCAAGTCTCAACCTGAATGTTATCTGTTATTTTATTCAATTTGTGATCAAAAAATTTGTCTCTGTAAATTACAGTTTTGTTGTCTAGATATTCAAAATGTTTTTCAAAGCTCCCTGAACTTGTATCTGTAACAGACCATACGTTTGATAATAGAATATTCTTGATTTCATTCTCATTTTCTTTAATTTTTAATTTTCTGGGTTTAATAAATGAGAATTCTGAAATATCATTCTTATCTCTATATGTTAATTTCAAACTATCATTTCCAATTAATTTTATATGAAAATCTAAGTTGTTGATTGTTATTACAGTGTCAGATTTCATAAACCATTGAAATGTTGTGTCTTTTCGTTCGAGGTTTTTCATAAGTAAAACTCCATCGTTTTTAAAATCATAAAGAACAGGGAAAATTTGAGGAAAAATTCGAAAAGAATCAGATTCAAATTTTTGAAATCCAATAGAAAATAAATTGAGTGAGTTCTGTTCGGAAAACCAAACGCCTTCTAATTTGTCTTGAACATTTTTGTTCTGACAAGAGCATGTAATAAGCGAAATAATTATATATGCAAATGCTAATTTCTTCATTTTTCATTTTTTTAAATTGAACTCAATAAGGGCAACAGTTATTTAGAATATATTCGGTGTAATTTTTCTTTTTACATAATGCCGGTAATGCAAATTTACACCCAATGAGAAAAGCAGCATTTCGGGATTTTTCCAAAGTTGCCGGTTGAAAAGGACACGGTGAAATATGCTTTTCAGCGAAAAAATCTCGTTGTTTAGCCACCAATACATTTCTGTCAGCTTTTCGGGTGCTATCATTTTTGGAATATGCACGCAACGTGTTCCGTCGAACAGGCGAAGATCGTCAGTCAGCATTCGCCCCTGTTTTTTTAGTTCTTTGTGCAATTCAGTGCCCGGAATTGGTGTGAGAATATAAAAACGGGGAATTGGAACGCGGTTGCGGTAAATAAATTCGTAGGTGTCGCGTATTGATTGTTCGGTGTCAAAATCAGTCCCAACTATCATTTCGGTACTTACCACTATGCCCGATTCGGACAATATTTTCATGTTTTGCTCGTGATCGTTGGCTTTCAACCAGGGTTTGTCCAGGCTATCAATGGCTTCTTGCTGAATGCTTTCCACGCCAAAACTCATCAAGTCGCAACCGGAATCACGCACAATCCGGAGCAATTCAGCATTTTTTGCCAAATGAATCGCACATTGACTTGCCCATTTCATTTTCAGCGGTGTAATTTTTTCGCAAAGTTCCCGCAAATATTTCGGATTCGAAACAATATTATCGTCAATCAGATAGAAACGTTTGTAACCCAATCGTTTCACTTCTTTTATGTCCCGAATCACTTCATCCACCGGACGGAACAAATATTTACCTTCGTACAAACACGCTATGGAGCAAAACGAACAGGTAAATGTACATCCACGACCGGCTTGTACGGGCAACATGGCGCCGATTTTCTTTCGGGTAAGCAAATCGTATCTCGGAACGGGAAGGTTTTTTAATTCGCTGATCGGATAATTGTACAAAGGCTTCACTTTCCCCGTTTCCTCAAAATCTTTCAACATCATGGGAAATGAAATTTCAGCATCACCAACTACCACCGAATCAACATGTTTCATGGCTTCTTCGTAAGCAATCGAAGCCATATATCCGCCCAAAATGACAATTTTCCCCCGCTTTTTAAATTCGGCAGCAATCTCTAATCCACGAAAAGTGGCATGTCCCATGGTTCCGATTCCTACTATATCCGCATCGGTATCGAAATTTATTTCGTCCACCACTTCAATCAGCAATTCCACGTCCCAATGAGCGGGTGTATAAGCTGCCAGCAACGGAAAAGCCAACCCCGGAAGATTGATTTTCGACTGTTTGCACAATTTTCCGCTTTCGGCGTATTGTGTGGGTTGTATAAAGAGTATTTTTGGCATAAATAAAATTTGTTTGAAAGTTTGAAAAGTTTGAGGTTTGAAAGTTTTGAATAAAATTATGTAATTGGAAATTAAGAAATTAAGAAATTGGAAATTAAGAAATTGGAAATTAAGAAATTAAGAAATTGGAAATTTAGAGATTTAATGTTCCAACTAAACTTCGAATTACGTGCTTTTCCCCTCTCCTCAAGGAGAGGGGGCAGGGGGTGAGGTTGCTTCTCTTATTTTCTGCTTATATTGCATCGCCACCCTGTTTGCTCCCAGCAGCATTTTGAAAAGCATAACCGGGCGATACGTCCTGAGATACATCCACATAACTCCGGGCCTAAATAATATTGCACTATATGCTTTCAATATTTCCCTGTAAAATTCCGGAACGGTTAACTTCTCAGGTTGAACGGTTACATGTGCCAAATCCCATTTTTCGTAATCGGTTTTTTTAACAATTATCCGATCGTCGGGGAAGCTTACGCCGGTTTTTGGCAAGGGCGTAAGTGGTTGTAGATTAACGTAATGAATGCCAAGTTCCTTCACTACTTTCACCATGTTTTTAAAATCACTTTTGTCCCATTCGGGTGGAATGATTATAGTAGCAAAAACTTCAATTTTTTCGCGATGCAGCACAGCCATTGTTTGTTTATACATGGCCACGGTCGTTTTTTTATTGTATTTATCCAATTCTTTATCGGAGAAACTTTCGAAACCGACAATCACCGTCCGCAAACCAATTTCAGCCAGATCGTGCATAATATCAGCGTTTTCTGCAATAAAATCGGCACGGCTGTACACCAAATAATGTTTCCGAATGTTATTTTTCCTGATTGCAACAATAAACTCCTTCAACCATTTTTTATCCACCAAAAAATCATCATCAACGATATAAATTTCCGTTTCTTTAATTTGCAAAATTTCCTCAATTACTTCGTCTAAAGGCCTTTGGTAATAAAGTTTATTGGTAATAATCCGGCAAAAGCAAAATGAACACAAATATGGACAGCCAAACGAAGTTTTTAACAAAGCTACTTTATCGTGAAAAATGTAGAAATACTTGTCTCTATACTGTGAAACTGAATTCCGGTCTGGAAAAGGGACCCGAAAATCGAACGCCGGAAGTGTTGTGTTTTCAAGTGAATCACCTTTTTTGAAAATGCCTTTTGGCAATTCGGTTTTAAACTCAATATGGTTCAATAAATCGGTGAAAGTTACGGCAGCATTGCGTACTGCCCTGAAATCAATTGACTCATTATCAAAATCTTCTGGGCATACTTCGCAATGTACGCCACCAACAATAGTGGTAGTTTTATTATTAAATAATTTAGCGGTTTTGCAATACGAAATGATGGTGGAAACATTGGTAATATAACCTGTTATACAAAAAATATCGGGCTTATGTTCTTCCAGAAAAAACTCAAAAGGCTTTTTTTCGATGATTAAATCCACAATCACCACCGAATCTGTATCGCGTTTCAATGCACTCAATATCTCTAATTCCAGCGGTTCAACCATCATCACATGTTGCAATCCGATGGTTTCGGGCGATGGTTTTGGGCGTACCATTAATATTTTCATAGTGTTTTATCTTTTATGGCGTTTGTGTTTTCAAGTTTTCGTTTGTATTCGAGCATTGGGCTGCTCATTTTCAGTAATTTATTAAAAATTCGGTTGCTGTGAAATGCTTCCATATACAATGTTTCGGGTTTGCCGCCCATGCGCATTTTGGCAATTTCGGCAGTTTGTCCCAGTTCAATTAGTGCAACGTTGCGTTCAATTCCATCACGAATTAGTTGTGAAAGCAACCGCAAATAAGTGTTATATATTCGGTTTTGTTTGTAATCTATTCCACCCAGAAAAAAATAGTAAATATTGTTGTCTTCCAGCGCAATGTTCCAACCGATTATTTTCTCATTTAAATAACAAACCGTTAGTAAAAATTCAGTGGGCAGATTTTTAAAAAAATCAAAACTCAGTTTCTCAAGTTTGCCACTGCTGCGTTTGTAAACTTCAAGGTATTGATTATACATTTCGGGTATAAAATCAGTACAAGGTTTTTTCTCAAATCGCAACGCTTTGTTTTCCTGATTTATTTGTTTCAATCGCCTTCTGTAATTGGACCGTAACGATGCCAGATAATCATTCCAATCTGCAAATTGATTTGATAATATGATAGTTGGCAGCGTTTTCCCGGTTGAATTTTCGCTTTCTGTTGGTTTTTCTGTCAAATTTAAAAAAACCACCAAACCTTTTTCTGCTTCGCAAATGTGCTTTTTTAATGCTTCAATCGCACCGCTTTTTCCGAAAATTCCCTGACCTGAAACCGAACATGGAATTCCCACGATATTCATTTTAACCGGACTTTTTATTTTTAAATAGGTAAAAATATCGAGTTGTATCGTATAAACAATGGCCGCCGCAACTGCTTCTTCGTTATCGTAATACATAAAATATCGTTGCCGGCAGGGATTGTATTTTTCAGCATGAATTAGAAATTTCCTTTGCTGAAAATAATTATCTGCAAGCGAATCCCATTCAGCGGGAAGCTGAGCCGAATTTTCTATGAATTGAATTTCGTGCATTAAATTGTTGTTTCAAAAACACCATATTGCCTGTAAATTTCAGGTTCCACCCCAAAACTTCGTTTCAGAATTCTTTTCACAAAAGCCATTGAAGCTTTGTTTTCTTCAAAAATAAATCCACCTTCGCAGTATTTAAAACCCTTTTTAATGACTGCCGGCAAAGCTTTGTTCAGTAATGCCATAGCTACAATACTACCCTGGTATTCAGGAATAATGCCAATTTCTGTAAATCGAAATGTGTCGGGCATTTTCCCCAATCGGAATTTCAAAACATCCAAAACATTCAAATCACGCTGAGACGATACCAATTGATTGAAATCGGGATACCACAAAAAGAAACCCACCGGTTTGCCATCAATCTCTGCAAAAACAAGATTTTCATTGTCGAGCAAATGTCGGAAAGGATAAAAAAGTTCCAGATCTTCTTCGGTATCGCGGTCAGCCCAATACGGATGATTCGGAAATGCCTCATTGTTTAATTGCGTATAAATTGCACTTTCAGCTTTAATATTTCGTTTGTCCATGAACCTGACCGTGAGACCTTTCAATTCACGTCGAGTAGAGTATGATTGAGCCCATGCTGTAAAATTTCCCATTGTGAAACGAAAAGTCGCCATTTTTCGACAATGTAATTTATTGAAATAATCAGCATAATAATCTGGCTGATAAGGCAATCCGAAAACGGGCGCTTCGTCGAAACGATTTAATAAAATACCTGCACCATAATTCAGATGGCCGTTAAGTCCTACCACCACTTTATTGATTTCCGGAAAATGACGTTTCATTTCATTTTCTATCAATGAAAAAATATCGCCCAACCCTTTTTGAGCTTCAAAATAAGCAACCTGAACATAATCGGGCAAGCGCTGATCTTGAATAAGCGCAAAACGAGCAACTGCTATATTTCCATCCCAAACGATAAACTTTTTCACTTTAGCATGAAATGAAAATGCTTTGCTTTCGCCCAGTACAAGTTTTTCAACACTTTTATCTGTTCCCCGAAAATATTTATTTCCTGCGTAAACGGCTGAACTTACTTTATCGAAAATTTTTTCAGCTTCTTTGTTATCAACAAGTATAATTTTCATTCAAATTGAATTTTGTTTTTACAATACTTTTTCAAAGTTTTATATTTTGTAAAAGTTGAGTGAAAAAGATAAACACTTCAAAAAAAGGTAATTATTAAGCCCATTTAGGGTTTGGGGTCATACAAAATATTCTTCAGGTTTCGGAAAACCCAGAAACTGCATGTACGATGATGCGCAATATGACCCGGCATTGCCGATAACAATAGTATCGCCAATTTGCAAGTCAGGCAACATTGCATTGTTCGTAAAAATATCGCGTGAATAGGTGGAACAACCGTATACAGTGGTTAATTGCGTTTTTTCAGTTTTAATCTGAACTCCGTTTCTGATCACTACAACCGGATGGTTCGCAGTGTCAGGGTACAAAAGCGGACGGGAAAATTGCACAGTAGACGCATTAACTCCTGCCATTTTTCTGTCGGGTCGGTTTTTAATATCGGTCACGCTGCAAACAAAATAGCCCGAATTTCCACCAATAATTCTACCCGGTTCCAAAATCAGTTTTATGCTTTTGCCTTTTTGTGCCGAAACTTCGTGCATAAGTTCAGTTACCCGATGATTGTATTCGTCAAAATCAAACTGTTGGTCACCGTTTTCAGCAACACCAAATCCACCACCGAAATTCAGGTATTCAAGTTGCGGAAAACCGGCCGATATTTTAATCAACTCTTTGTAACATTCAATAAAATAGGGGATATTAAACACATCGGTACCTACATATAAATGCAAACCTTTAATTATCGATTTGTCCTGAATTTGCGAAATTTCATCATGCGTAAAACCCAACCGGCTTTCTTTCCCGATAAATGCACCGGCATGAGATGAATATGGTTTCACGTTATCGCCAATATTAATGCGTATGCCAACTGTTTTGCCCGGGAAAAGTGTTGACCAAAGTGCCAGTTGATTGAGCGAATCGAGATTGACTTGTACACCCACTTTTTCGATGCTTTTCATGGCTTTTTCCGAAAGAGCCGAAGATGTGAAAATGATTTCGTTTCCACGGAATCCGGCTTTTAATGCCGCTTCTAAATGAAGTGGCGAATTAACAAATATGTTTAATCCTTCAGCCTTAACTATGCCCAAAAACTGCGAATTGATATTGGCCATCGAAGCAAAATGAATGGATTTATTTTCGTATGAAATATTTTGAAATTTATTACATATATCAATAATGTGTTTACTTTGGTAGATGTAAAACGGTTCAAATCCGTCACTGGTTTTGTTGTTAATTGCTTCGAGAATGTTGTTTTCTAAATTCATATTGTTATAGGTTGACCTGCCTGATTTGTTATAAATTGAAATTAATCTGTTGTAAAATAAATATTTATAAATAAAAATGGGACTGAGAAATTGCTGATTGAAACGAAATTTCAGAGGGTGTTCTTATTTCTCTTATTGCAAATATATCAATAATTTTTGCAAATGAGATTGAAAATATTTTTCCGGGTCTCATGTTCAGGCATTCTGTTTTTTATATCTGCTTAATTTTTTATCAAAAAAATCAATTATAACATTAAAAAAAAGTTCAGGCATAGATTTTGTTTGTATTAAAAAAATGAAATAAATTTCCAAATTTATAAACTTCTTGCTGTTTTCTGAATAATTATTAACAAAATAAATACACTCAAAATCATGAAAAAACTACTATTATTATTTGCAATTGCATTATTTGCAGCTTCATGCGAAGGACCACGTGGACCCGAGGGACCACAAGGTGAAGGTACAAACTGGGAAGTTATCAATATTAAGGTGAGAAGTTCAGATTGGGTCAGAAATACTGATGCAAATAATGCGGTTTATTACTCTGCGTTAGTGACTGTTCCCGAATTAACCGAGTTCATTTACGATTTTGGTAACGTAATAAATTATGTGGATTATGGAACTTCTCAACAGACATTACCCTCAGTTCGTCATAATAAAGATAAGGATAATAACTTATGGACTACCACTATTGACTATGATTTTGCCATTGGAAATGTAAAATATTATGTCACCAATTCCGACTTTTTCGATGAAAAACCGGCCGATATGTATTTCAGATTAGTACTCATGTGGTAAACGCAATATAAGACCCATTTTATTCATCGTCTTCAAATACATTGTCCGACGATGAAGAAAATGGGTCAAAATCAGAGTATTCCGTTTCTGAACTCATTATTTCAAGTTCCACTTCTTCATCAAATAAATCATGTTCATGAATTATTTTTTTAATTCTGCGCATAAGTTTCTCATAAGCATTGAAATCTTTTTCAGAAATTGAACTGTCAATTCGGCAATTAATTTCTGCTTCCAACTCATATACTCTGTCAGCCAGTTCATTATCATCCAGCTCGGCCATTTCTGCTATTTCATTTTCGAGCAATTCTATTCTGTTTTTTAAATCTTCATATTCAGGACTTTTCATGATATTATGTTTTTAAAATTGTTAGAATTATTCCAGCTTTGCAATAAATAAATTGTATTACATTTACACTTTCAAGTACATTGATATTTGCTTAAATAAGAACACTAAAATGAATATTTAAGTTCTTGTTAACTCAGTTTTTTTATGTTTCGAAAATGGATTTTTTAAGTTGTACAGATCCACCTGATTTTTTTTATTAAATTTTCAATTTTGGGTTCGGTTTTCCGTAAATAATTGTATGACAGGGCAATTTGTTATTTCAATTTTTATTCCGTAATTAGCATCTTAATTTGAGAATAAAATATTGCAAATTTATTTTAGTATTTTTCGAATAAACTTCTTTTCAAATCGGTTATAAATCAACTATAAATTTATTATTATGAACGAATTTCTTTCCAACAACTACGTCCACATCATTTTTAGCACACTGGTGGTTTATTTGTTTATCGTCATCGCTATCCGTTTGTTTGGTAAAAAAGAACTGGCACAACTATCGGTGGTAGATATGGTTTTCATTCTTTTAATTAGCAATGCAGTACAAAATGCAATGGTTGGTCCTGATGCAACTTTGTCGGGTGGAATAGTTGCTGCCTCTACGCTTTTTGTAGTCAATTACATCTTTAAATATTTGCAATATCGGTTCCCGAAATTCAATAAAGTGGTGGAAGGAGATGCTATTATGTTGATATACAATGGAAAAGTGTTAGATTCGCACTTAAAAAAAGCAAAATTGACTGTAGATGAGTTGTTGGAAGCTGTAAGGGAACATGGGGTAACTTCCATTGAAGAGGTGAACCTTGCCATTCTGGAAGTGGATGGAAACATCAGTGTTTTATCGGACGAATTCAAGAAAAAAACTGTGAAGCACCATAAAATTCGTAAAGCAATTAAAAATGGTATGAATTGATTGTATAAATATTTTTTGTTATGAGATGTAACCTTAGTTTATTATTATCAAGTTGTTTTTAGATCTTTTTTTGAATAAGCTTATTGAAATATTAAGATTTTTTTAAGTTTTTCAATGCAACTTTTTCACCACTTGTGACATCATTATGTCAGATGATTTAATTTTTGAATTTTACTAATAATAAAACAAATTGAAAGGTATGAAACGGTTACTTTTTTTATTAATACCGGTGCTTTTTTTAGCATCGTGTAAAGATGACGAGCATTATTCGCTTGATAATTACTGGATTGATATTGCAACAGTAGATAATCCTGATGATGGAATGTATTTTTATTTTAATCTTGATGACAGTACCCGTATGTGGACGGCGGCTTCTGAATTGAAGTATTACCGACCTAAAAGTGGTCAACGGATTATTGCAAATTACACTATTTTGTCAAACAAGCCTGTTTCGGCCGGTTACGATCATGATGTAAAACTGAATGATGTGTATGAAGTCCTCACCAAAGGAATATTCAATATAACGCCTGACACACAGGATAGTATTGGCAACGATTACGTTTATATTGAGGATATCTGGATCGGGAGCGATTTCCTGAATGTTGAGTTTGTATATCCCGGAAGCAATAAAACACATTTTATAAATTTAGTTGCCGATAACTCAAAAAGTTACACCGATGGTAAAATACATCTTGAATTTCGGCACAATTCTAATGGGGATTATCCACATTTGAACCGTTGGGGAATTGTGTCGTTTAACTTAAAATCGCTTCAGAAAGCAGACAAAAGCGATGTTGATCTTGTAATTCATACCAAAGAATTTAATTCTGTTGGTGATGAACAAAAATATAATCTAACTTATAAGTATAATACGAGTTCACGAGCAGCATCGCCCCGAAAAATAAATATTAGAGCCAATTCTGCGGTAATGCAGTAGAATTAATTAGTTTGGTAAAGTTTGGTAAAAGAAAGCGACTTAGTAGTCGCTTTCTTACTTTGGGACTAGCGGATTCCCCGATAGGTATCGGGGTGTCACTTTCTTTAAAAAACACTTCAAACTTTTCAAACTTTTCAAACTCTTCAAACCACAAACCCTTCAAACCACAAACATATCAAACTCTTCAAACCTTTTATTCCAATTTCATGTTATATTCTTACCATTTGTTTTAACTTTGTGCATTACTTTAAATAAATAAGTTTATGAAAACTATTGAACCTCAAAAGTTGTGGAACTATTTCCACGAAATAACGCAAATTCCACGTCCTTCGAAAAAAGAAGAGAGAATTATTGCGTATCTTAAAACTTTCAGCGAAAAAAATAAATTAGAATACAAAATTGATGCTGTCGGAAATGTATTGATTTGTAAACCTGCTACCAAGGGCTTCGAAAACAGCAAAATACTTATACTTCAGGCACATGTGGATATGGTGTGTGAAAAAAACAGTGATGTGGCGTTTAATTTTGATACAGATCCTATTCAAACTTATATTGATGGCGATTGGGTAAAAGCAAAAGGTACAACGCTTGGAGGCGATAATGGTATTGGTATGGCCATGATGTTGGCTGTTTTAAGCTCAAATAATTTAAAGCATCCGGCCTTGGAATGTCTTTTTACCGTAGATGAAGAAACCGGTTTAACGGGAGCTTTTGCGTTAGACAACAAACTGTTGAAGGGCGAAGTGCTGATAAATTTAGATTCGGAAGACGATGGCATAATATTCATTGGATGTGCCGGTGGAATTGATACCACGGCAACTTTATCATATACCGAAGAAAAAACCACAGAAGGTTATTTTGCTTTTACAGTCACAGTAAGTGGTTTGAAAGGTGGACATTCGGGCGATGATATCAATAAAGGACTTGGAAATGCAAACAAAATCCTGAATCGTTATTTGTGGAATATCAACCGGAAAACCGACCTGCGACTACATGCATTTAATGGTGGAAATCTGCGAAATGCCATTCCGCGTGAAGCTACAGCTACAGTTTCGGTGCCATGGTCCGAAAAGGAAAATGTGCGGATAGAGCTCAATCATTATATTGCTGATATTGAGAAAGAATTTGGCGAAGTAGAGCCACAATTGAAAATTACACTCGAATCGGAAAAACTACCAGAAACAGTCATTGACAAAAATACTTCTGAAAAATTATTGAATGCACTTTATGCTTGTCCGCATGGTGTAAAAGCCATGAGCCGCGATATGCCGGGATTGGTAGAAACCTCAACAAATCTGGCATCGGTTAAAATGCAACCGGACACGAAAATTCTGATTACAACCAGTCAACGCAGTTCTGTTGAAACGTCGAAGCACGACATTGCGCATCAGGTAGAATCGGTATTTCGGTTGGCAGGAGCCGTAGTAACACACGGTGATGGATATCCGGGTTGGAAACCAAACGTAAAATCGGATATGTTGAAAATAGCCGAAGAAAGTTTTACCCGACTATTTAATGAAAAAGCACAGGTTCGAGCCATTCACGCAGGATTGGAGTGTGGTCTTTTCCTGGAAAAATATCCGCATTTGGATATGATTTCCATCGGTCCGCAAATGTACGGCGTTCATTCACCGGACGAACGATTGAGCATCAGTTCCACGCAAAAATGCTGGAAATGGTTGGTTGATGTTTTGGAAAAAAGCAAATAAGACATTTACTATTTATTAATAACAACATTTACAGCATAATACACAATGCAGTAATACGACATTATATTATTCTCATTACTTAAGACTTTTGAAAAAATAGTTTTAAAAAGCGATTGAAATTCATTTCAGTCGCTTTTTTTATGAATTAAAAAAACCTACATAATTGTAGATTTAATTCAATTTTCCTACTCAAATGATGGTTTTACTCCAATTTAATTTATTGATAAAATTTGTAATATAAAGATATTCAGTAATATATGTGTGTGGTACGTTATTTGGTTAAAAGAATAACGGTATTGGATGTGCGCACTTCATAAAATCAATACAAATTAAATAAAACAGGTATGAGTCATCAACATTCTTTTTATCTCAATGGAACACTGTCTATTTGCCGTGAAGGAGACGTCTTTCTGGGAAATGCACAGATTCGATTGCTGAAGCAGGTTTTGAAAGATGGTTCGATACATGCAGCTGCCAAAAATCTGAAAATGTCGTACCAACACGCATGGCATTTATTGGATAAAGTCAATCAACTGTCCCCACTGCCGGTATTAATCAGACAAAAGGGTGGGAGAGATGGAGGAGGCTGTGTGATAAGTAACTACGGATTGAAATTAATCCGGACTTTCGAAGCCAAAGAGTTGGCTTTAAAGGAATTTCTGGCTAATAACAATGCTGATTTCGACTGCTGTTTTTTTTGACAATCGATATACTTTCGAAAGCATATCGCTTTTTTTTAAATAGCGTTATACTGTAAATAATATAACGATATGAAATTTACTATTTATTCATCCCGAAGTTTCGGGAACAATTTACCATTTATTGGTAATTGCATTAATTAAATAAGGGTATGAAAAAGATTTTAAAGATATTTCTATTAATTCAGGTTTTTGCACAATTTGTTAGTGCTCAAACAGTAGTTTTTGATGGTGAAATTCGTCCGCGTACCGAATATCAGGATGGATATTCAAAACCGCTCACAACAACCAACGATCCGGGTATATTTACCACACAACGAACACGTTTGAATTTTGCATACAACAGTGGCGTTTTAAATACGCTGGTTGCTTTACAGGATGCGCGTGTTTTTGGTCAGGATGCAAATGCTTCAAGCATATCTACGGTGAGCATTTACGAAGCATGGGCCGATGTGTTGTTATTTCCGGGAGCAACATTTAAAATTGGTCGGCAAGCTGTGAAGTACGACGATAATCGATTGTTTTCATCGCCGGCATGGAGTAATACTGGTACGTCGCACGATATGGCTTTACTGAAATACAATATTGACGATTGGCAAATTCATTTAGCCGCTGCATTTAATAACCGAACAGCCATTGCATCCGAAACTTTTTACACGCCGGGTGCTAAATACAGGGCAATGAACATACTTTATCTTACAAAACCATTGTTCAGTGGACTGTCGTTGAGTGTAATAGCAGTCGATGAAGGAATGCAGGATACGGTAGGCGTGGGCACGACTTACAAAAAAATAGATATGAATCATTGCTTTACATTCGGTGGAAATCTGAAATATCAGGACAATAAAGTACCTGTTTCGGCATTGGCTACAGCTTATTTTCAGTCAGGAAAAAGTACCGGCGGAAAAACAATGAGCGGAAAATTGCTGGCGTTGAAAGTAGATTATAAGTTTTCGGATGCTATTTCGGCAAGCGTTGGAGCAGATTATTTGAGTGGCGATGCCAATGGAACTAACGATGGTATTCAGAGTAATTTTAAAAAACTGTACGGTGCCGATCATACCTTCAACGGGTACATGGATTACTGGAATACGCCCGTAACGCAAGGTTTACTCGACTATTACGGATGCGCTATGGCAAAAGCAACGAAGAATCTCAGTTTTGAATTGGGTTCTCACTTATTTAACACCGACAAACCATTGAAAAGCGGCGGCGTAGAAGTTGGAAAGGATTTGGGTTCGGAAATCGACTTTTTAGTAACGTACAAAATAAATAGTTGGTCAACGGTTCAGGGAGGTTATTGCAGGTACTTTGATACCGCCAATACCTTGGTTGCTAAAAGCATGGCTGCAAACTCAACAATTCGCTGTCCACAATGGGCTTATGTGATGTTTACGTTTGAAATACCCCCAGCCGACCCCCTTACCCCCTAAAGCCTGCCTACCGCAGGCAGGGGGGATAAGAAAGAATACCTTACTCCTCCCAATGAATAATCAGAATTAATGGCGGGGAACAAAAAATATTAGCATTAATAATTTTAACAAGCAAATATATGATAGAAAGAAATACACCAGCCGAAGCTAACTTCAATTCCCCCTTTAGGGGGTTAGGGGGCAAAATGAAACGAATAATATTATCAATTGTCATCGTTTTGACAACAATTTCACTTTCGGCGCAAAAAGTAGTAATAGCGGCAGCAGCCGACTTGCGTTATGCCATGGACGAAGTTGTAGTGGCATATAAAAAACACAATCCAAAATCGGATATTAAAGTAACGTATGGATCATCGGGCAATGCGTACCAACAAATACTAAATGGCGCTCCGTATGATATTTATTTTTCGGCTGATATTATGTATCCTCGAAAATTAGCAGAACAGGGTTTGACTGCCTCGAAACCAAAACTCTATGCTATAGGCTTTATTGTACTTTGGAGCAATCAAATTGATGTGAGCAGTGGGATGTCGTCGCTAAATGACATAAAACTAAAGAAACTTGCTATTGCCAATCCCGAACATGCACCTTATGGCAAACGAGCACAGGAGAGTTTGCAGCATTATAAACTGTACGATAAACTTAAAGATAAAATCATAATGGGTGAGAATATAGCACAAACTGCGCAATTTTCACAAACAGGTAATGCCGAAATTGGAATTCTGGCTTTGTCGTTGGTTATGTCGCCCGCTATGAAAAATCAGGGAAAGTATTATTTGATTGATAGCAAAAGTTATTCACCACTCGAACAGGGTTATGTGATTATTAAGAAATCAAAGGTAAATACTGAAACCTATAAGTTTGCCAAGTTTGTATCATCGCCCGAAGCGCGTGGTATTCTTAAAAATTATGGGTTTAAATTGCCAAATGAAACCCCAAATCCCTAAAGGAGGAATAAGAAAGGAAAGTTGCAAATAGTAAATTGTAAATGAAAAAATAGTAAATGAACGAAGATTTTATAAACACGCTTCTCCTTACCGGAAAGTTGGCAGGTTTCACAACAATTATACTTTTTATAATTGGAATGCCCATTGCTTACCTGTTGGCCTACAAACGATTTTGGTTTAAATCTTTTGTCGAGGCGATGATTAGTATGCCCATGGTTTTACCGCCAACTGTGCTAGGCTTTTACATGCTGGTAGCTTACAGTCCGCAGAATGCTTTTGGCGGTTTTTTAGACAAATACCTAGATGTGCGACTGGCTTTCAGTTTCGAAGGTGTGTTGCTGGCAAGTGTGGTTTTCAGTTTGCCGTTTATGATTCAGCCTTTGCAAAACGGTTTAACTGCCATACCTGTCAGTTTTCGTGAGGCTGCTTATACCCTTGGAAAATCAAAAACAGAAACGTTTTTCAAAGTGCTGATACCTAATATGATCCCGAGTATTGTAACTGCATTGGCCATGACTTTTGCACATTGCATTGGTGAATTTGGTGTGGTAATAATGGTGGGCGGCAATATGCCGGGCGAAACACGGGTGGCAAGTATTGCTATTTACGACGAGGTGCAGGCGCTGAATTACGATGTCGCCAATCAGTATTCGTTGGTGCTGTTTATCATTTCACTGGTGATACTTACTGTTATTTATAGTATGAATGGGAAATCTGCCCCTAACCCCTAAAGGGGAATTAGAAGTAATAGTATTGATAATTATAAAAAGACATTTATGACATTAAAACAAAGTATAATTGATGAAACTAACTTAGTTCCCCTTCAGGGGTTTGGGGCAAACTCCCCTTTAGGGGATGGGGGCAGTCTTAAAATTGATATCGAACGCTCAATGCTTACTTCTGAAGGTAAAAACCTGCTGAAAGTAGATTTGGAAATAGCCGAAAATGAATTGTTTTGTCTTTTCGGACATTCAGGGGCGGGAAAAACCACCTTGCTTCGGATATTGGCAGGTTTGTTCAATCCCGATAGGGGTTTTATATCTTTTAACGGTCAGGTTTGGTATGATTCGACTAAAAAGATAAACTTGTCGCCACAGCAACGCAATGTAGGCTATATGTTTCAGGATTATGCACTTTTCCCAAATATGACTGTACGCAAAAATATAGAATTTGCTCAGAAAATAAGAAATGCTGAGGAAGTTGATACTTTGCTTTCGCACTTTGGTTTGGTAACTTTGCAAAAACAATATCCTGCCAAACTTTCGGGCGGACAGAAGCAACGCGTGGCATTGGCTCGGGCATTGGCGGCTAAACCCAATCTGCTATTATTGGACGAACCACTTTCAGCACTCGATTATGATATGCGACTGAACTTGCAGGACGAAATATTGAAAGCGCACGAATTGTTGAACTCGGTCACGTTGTTGGTGAGTCACGATAAAGACGAAGTG
>JAKLIM010000170.1 GCA_022709605.1 Bacteroidota bacterium
TCAGCGCCGCTTATTTTCCGCGCTTTGGTCGAAGCTACTGCTTACGGTTCGAAAGCCATCGTCGATCGCTTTATCGAAAATGGAGTGGAAATCAAGGAGATCATTGGTATCGGAGGTATTTCACTGAAATCGCCTTTTGTGATGCAAACCATGGCCGATGTGCTGAATATGCCAATTAAAGTAGCTAAAGCCGAACAAGCTTGTGCTTTTGGTACTGCTATGTTTGCCGCTGTTGCCGCAGGAGTTTATACAAAAGTGGAAGATGCTCAGGATGCCATGGGAATGGGCTTTGCTCAGGAATATTTCCCCAATGCAGAGAATCACAAAATGTACCTCGAATTGTATAAAAACTATCAGGCGATAGGTCAGTTTACCGAAGTAAATTTGTTCAATAAATAATCAATCTGATATAAATTTTAAAAGCGAAGCAGTTGAAAAATTGCTTCGCTTTTTTATTTGACATTTGCCTAAGCAGTAAATTTTTAAAATTTCACACCGGTAATTATTGCCGATATTTCCCAGAGTTTGCGTGCATTTTGTTTGTCGTTGGCAGCTTTACTTGCTTCTACAACAACAGGATGGCCTTTCATTTCACGTCGTCCGTCGGGACCGTAATATTCGCCGCCCTTTACCTGAATATCTACTGCAGCCCGTAGCTGAGGCAAAGCCCCCATGGATGGTGGCTGAACAAAGAAACTAAAGATAGGCTTAAATATTTTTTGTATAAATTTTCCTCCTACGTGACTGAAAAGATTCGTATCCGATACACCCGGATGAGCTGCAACAGCGATACTATCAATTTTGTTTGTCTCGAAAAATCGCTGAAGTTCGTATGTAAACAACAAATTTTCAAGTTTCGAACGACCGTAAGCTTTCATAGGTGTGTAGTCTTTTCCTTCCACATAAAGCAAGTTTTCAAAATTCATATCACCCGAACGATGTGCCATACTGCTTACATTTACAACCCTGGATCCGGGAGTGTTTTTCAGGTTTTCGAGCAATAAAGCAGTCAAAACATAATGGCCGAAGTGATTTGTAGCCTGCTGACTTTCAATTCCGTCTTTAGTGAGCCGGTATGGCACCATCATAATTCCGGCATTGTTCAGCAATATGTGCAAATTCTTATGATTTTGTTTAAAATCACTTGCAAATTTGCGTATTGAAGCCATATCCATTAAATCGAGATGCATCACAATAATATTAGCATTATGATTCAACTTCAGTAAGTCGTGCTTAGCTTTCTCGCCTTTTTTCAGGTTTCGGCAGGTCATAACAACCTGAGCCCCTTTATCGGCAAAAGCTTTCACCGATTGATAGCCTAAACCGCTGTTTCCGCCTGTTACAATGATCGTTTTTCCTTCAAGCGAAGGGATATTCTTTTTTGTCCACTTTTCTGTTTTCATAGTCTGTTTTATTATTATTTAAATGCTAAAACACGAACAACATAATTATGTTCATGATAAATTTCATTTTTCTATCATCGGTATATTGTTCGTGCAGTCTTTTATTGAAATCTACGCGCTGGATGACAATTACTTAACGTGACTTATTAATGAAGTGGGTAGGTTGGCGACGAAGCCGCCAACCTATCCACCTCCCAAAAGATAAAAATACTGATTGTCATTTCGAACGCAGTGAGAAATCTTATTTCTGAAATATTTACCGGACACTAATTTATTGAAATATAATTTCCATTTTTTCAATTGAAGAAGTAACGGATTATGATGGGTAAATATTTTAATAACAGGTGTACAAATTTAACTATTTACAGGCATTAAATTCAGGTAATTATTTATTAATGGGTTAAATTGTAGATTTTTAAAATTCATTATTACTGATAAGAGTCTCTTTTAATTCCATTTTGAAGATTTATAGCGTCTTCATATTTTATGAGAAAAAAAAATAATCAATCACATAGTAAACAAAGTTAACAAAACTATTTAATTGCTTTTTTTGACAATTATAATACATTATTTGATAAACCATCCAATATTTGACCAAAATTGCAATCCCGACATTGCAATTTTGATATAAAAGCCTTATCTTTGTGTCGGTTTTCATAGCTACGAAATCCATTTTACAAATTAAAAAAACAACTTAAATTTATTACAAATGAATCTGTTAGATAAAATAATGGAACGTGCCAAGGCAAATCCACAAAGAATTGTACTCCCTGAAGGCACAGAAATCCGCACACTCAAAGCTGCTGACATTATCCTCAAAGAAAAAGCTGCAAAGTTGATTTTGATTGGAAATGAAAATGAAATCAAAAAACTTGCTTCTGAAAATAACCTAACCAACATTCACGAAGCTACAATTCTCGATCCTGAGACTGATTCGAAAATGGACACGTACTCAAAATTGCTTTTTGAAATTCGCAAAAATAAGGGCATGACCGAAGACGAAGCCCGAAAATTAGCGAAAGATCCTTTGTACCTGGGATGTTTATTGATAAAAAGCGGAGATGCTGATGGTGAACTTGCCGGTGCAAGAAATACAACCGGAAATGTACTTCGTCCGGCATTCCAGATCATTAAAACGTTACCGGGTATAAGCGTGGTTTCAGGAGCTATAATGATGTTTACACCTGCAAAACAATATGGCGAAGAGGGATTACTCGTTTTTGCTGATTGTGCTGTAAATCCGAATCCAACGGCCGAAGAATTGGCACAAATTGCAGTTTGTACTGCCGATACCACGCGTGCCATTGCCGGTTTTGAACCGCGTGTGGCCATGCTTAGTTTTTCGACCAAAGGCAGTGCAAAACACGAATTGGTTGATAAAGTGGTTGAGGCAACCAGAATAGCAAAAGAGATGGCGCCCGATTTATTAATTGATGGTGAATTACAGGCCGATGCAGCACTTGTTCCGGAAATTGGACAAAGTAAAGCGCCGGGGAGTAAAATTGCCGGACATGCTAACGTATTGGTTTTCCCCGATTTACAAGCCGGAAATATTGGTTACAAAATTGTTGAACGATTCTCGGGAGCTCAGGCTGTAGGACCTATTTTACAGGGAATGGGTGCTCCGGTAAACGACTTATCACGCGGATGTTCGGTGGATGATATTGTAAAAATGATTACTATTACAGCGAATCAGGCAATGAAATAAACCCTTAATTAAGCAAAGGGGAAACAAATTATATTATTTTTTACTATTAAAATAGCCTCTTCTCGGAGAGGTTGGAGGAACAATTATGGCAGATCCAATTATCGAGCCTATTGAAAGGTACGGATTAAGTAAAAGAAGTCGCAGAAGAACTCTTTTCTCACGAATTGGAGTTGTGGGATGTGGAAAAGAAGGAAGTGTGATTGCCACTACTGCTGCTCTCAATGGCATGGAAGTGGTTTTTCTGGAACCAAGTGAAGACCGGATTGAAAACGCGTATGGAAGAATTGAGCGCAAGTTAGACAAAAAAATTGAAAACTGGGGATTAACGCAAAACGAGAAGAAAGCCATCATTTCGCGTATTCAGGGCACATCGAACTACGATGATTTTCGGGGCTGCGATTTTGTGATTGAAGCGATCCGCTACGACGAAAACACAGGCGAAAGAAGAGTAGCTCAACGCAAAGAAGTGTTTCGCCAACTGGAAAAAGTATTATCGCCAAAAGCTATTATTGCATCTAATGTATCTACAGTGGTGGTAACTGAACTGGCTTCGGAAATGGAACATCAGGAACGATGCATAGGTATTCACTTTTTGTCGAATACGCCAGGATCGCAAATCATCGAAATTGTTCCGGGACTGAGTACTACCGAAGAAACGGTGCAGAAAATGCACATGTTTGCCAAACTCATTAATCATGAATATGTTACCGTCATGGAATCTTCGGGTTTAGTGGCCATACGTATGTTTCTTATTCAGCTGAATGAGGCCTGTGGTATGTTGATGGAAGGAATTGCTACCATCGAAGATATCGACCGCGTACTTACGATTGGTTTTGGTCACCGCATAGGTGTCTTTCGTTTGGCCGACCAAATGGGCATTGAAAAAATTGTGAAACTGCTTGAAAATATGTACGAAGAATACGGAAGTTTGAAGTATAAACCTTCACCATTGTTGTTGCGTATGTACAGAGCCAAACATTTCGGAGTGAGTAAAAATCGCGGATTTTACAGCTATGACGAATTGGGTAATTTAATAAAATAAAGGAGAAACGAAAGATGAAAGTATTGGTGCTAAACTGCGGAAGTTCGTCAGTTAAATATAAATTACTCGATATGGAAAGCCGCGAAGAACTGGGTTCGGGCGGTGTAGAAAAAATCGGCATGAAAGGATCTTTCCTGAAACATACCCGTCGCGATGGTCAAAAAGTAATTCTCGAAGGTGAAATTCTGGAACATCAATTGGCTGTGGAATACATACTTGGTGTTCTCACCAGCGAAAAGCACGGGTCCATTAAAGCAATGGAAGAAATTAACGCCGTAGGTCATCGTGTAGTACATGGAGGCGAAAAATTTAATGCAAGCGTGTTGATTACCGACGAGGTAATTCATAAAATAGAAGAATGCATAGACATTGCACCGCTTCACAATCCACCAAATTTAGCAGGTATTCGTGCCATTAATGAGTTGTTGCCCGATGTGCCTCAGGTAGCGGTTTTTGATACCGCTTTTCACCAAACCATGCCTGATTATGCCTACATGTACGGTATTCCTTATTCTTTGTACAAAAAATATGGAATTCGTCGGTATGGTTTTCATGGAACCAGCCACCGTTTTGTATCACGTCGGGCCTGCGAATTCCTTGGATTAGATTACGATAATACGAAATTGATTACAGCGCATATTGGCAACGGTGCTTCGATTGCCGCCATCGAAAACGGTAAATCGATGGACACATCAATGGGTTTTACGCCCATCGAAGGATTGATGATGGGAACTCGTTCCGGCGATGTGGATTTAGGGGTAGTAACTTTCCTTATCGAAAAAGAAATGTTAGCTTCGCCTGCTGTATCTACATTGTTCAATAAACACAGCGGCATGTTAGGGGTGTCTGGTATTTCGTCGGATATGCGCGATATTGATAACGCAATAGCCAACGGAAACGAACGCGCTAAACTGGCGCTCAATATGTACGAATATCGGATTAAAAAATACATTGGATCGTATCTTGCAGCATTGAATGGCGCTGATGTGCTGGTATTTACCGGAGGTGTTGGCGAAAATCAAACCGGAACCCGCGAGCGTGTATGCGAAAATCTCGGATTTATGGGTGTGAAAATTGACAAAGAACTGAATGCCCGTACGCGTGGCACCGAAACCTTGCTTAGCACACCCGATTCAACGGTAAAAGTGGTGGTAATTCCTACCGACGAAGAATTCATGATTGCCTCCGATACGCTTCATATTATCAATCTTTTAGTTAAATAATAAATCACTTTTTCTTATAACAATTACTGACGGAGCTGATGCTGAATCGCTTCGTCAGTTTTTTATGCAGTCGTTTTCGATGTTTTTCTGAAATAATGTTTTTAAATATATTATTCATACTTTCAGTTTAAAATAGTTTGCTTACTTTTGCACTCAGAAAAAAACATGTTCGGGAAACACAATAATATTGTTTTTTAAACATAAAAACACTTCATAATGAAAATATTAGAAAAACAAGTAGCTCAAAAGTTACTCAAGATTAAAGCAGTTAAATTACAACCGAACAATCCATTTACATGGGCATCGGGTTGGAAATCGCCAATATATTGCGACAATCGCAAAACTCTTTCGTATGCCAATATTCGTACTTTTATCAAACTTGAAATATCAAGATTGATACTTGAACTTTATCCTGATGTACAGGTAATTGCCGGAGTTGCTACAGGCGCTATTGCTCAGGGTGCTTTAGTGGCTGATGCCCTTGGATTACCATTTATATATATCCGACCCACTCCAAAAGATCACGGATTGGAAAACCTGATTGAAGGGGATTTAAAACCCGGACAAAAAGTTGTAGTGATCGAAGACCTTATCTCCACCGGAGGTAGCAGCCTGAAAGCTGTTGAGGCCATTAGAAATGATGGTTCTGAAGTGTTGGGCATGATTGCCATTTTCACCTACAGTTTTCCGGTAGCCGAACAAAAATTCCGCAATGCCAAAGTAAAACTCACAGCACTCTGCGATTACGAAGCTGTTTTAGCAGAAGCGCTGGCTATAAAATACATCACCAAAGAGGATATTGTTACACTTCAGGAGTGGCGCAAAAACCCTTCGGACTGGAGGAAAGACCTCAAGTAATATTTTAGTATTACCATTTTGTTAAAATAATGGTAAATCGTAAATAGTAAAATAGTAAATAAAAAAATGACAACTTATGAAAGCGATATAAAAACCATTTCTTCATCCGAGGAGGTGGTTTTTAATGTTCTGAGCGACCTTACTAATTTAAATAAAATTGCTGAAACTCAGGGCTTGAACGATAAGGTAAAAGATTTGGAATTCGATGCCGATAGCTGTAGTTTTTCTGTGAGTGGACTTGGTAGAGTCGGATTCCGCATTGTGGATCGTGAACCGAATAAAACCATTCATTTTAAGGCCGAGCACTCGCCCGTACCGGTGAATGTGTTGGTTGAATTGACAGAGGTAGCTGAAAACAGCACACAACTGAAACTGACTTTAAATGCCGAAATACCAACCATGATTAAAATGATGGTTGATAAAAAATTGAAAGAAGGGATGAATACTTTTGCCGATTTACTGGTTGCAGCTTTAACCCCGAAAGAAACCCCTGAATCCTAAACCGGAATTACGGGGGAATATGTTTTTTCAGAAGGTATAAAGGTATAAATGGCTTCTTTCTTAATTTCTCATTTTCTATTTTTCCAATATCATTACAATGGCAAAACTCTGGGAAAAAGTTACACAGGTTGACGCAAAAATCGAAGCATTCACCGTAGGTCGCGACCGTGAGATGGATCTTTATCTGGCTAAGTACGATGTGCTTGGTTCCATGGCGCACATTACCATGCTCCAATCGGTAGGATTGTTGAACAGCGACGAACTCGAAATTTTGCTTGACGAACTAAAGAATATTTATAAACTCATTGAAACAGATCGATTTCTGATTGAAGAAGGAGTTGAAGATGTTCATTCGCAGGTGGAATTGATGCTTACAGCTAAGTTGGGCGATGTGGGCAAAAAAATTCACAGTGGTCGTTCGCGCAACGATCAGGTGTTAGTCGACCTGAAACTGTTTGCACGTGCCGAAATTGAAAAAACCGTCGAATCTGTCAATCTGTTGTTCGATGTACTTATCGACCAAAGTAACCGTTACAAAGCTATTTTATTGCCCGGCTACACCCATTTACAAGTTGCCATGCCGTCATCATTCGGTTTGTGGTTTGGGGCGTATGCCGAAAGTCTTGCCGACGATTTACAACTCCTCCTGTCGGCCTGGAAAATTACCAACCGCAATCCCTTAGGTTCTGCAGCCGGTTATGGTTCGTCTTTCCCGCTCAACCGCCAAATTACGACCGATTTACTGGGTTTCGACACCATGAACTACAATGTGGTGTATGCCCAAATGGGACGCGGAAAAATGGAACGAACCGTGGCCAATGCATTGGCTTCGGTGGCAGCAACTGTAGCAAAACTGGCTTTC
>JAKLIM010000171.1 GCA_022709605.1 Bacteroidota bacterium
CCAGTTTAATCAGACTTTTGTCGTACAACGTTATGGTGCCATGTGCGAATATGTGGTTGTTCCATGGACAAAAGTTATTGCAGACAACAATATTTCACCTTTAGATTTTGCCTTGGTAGAACCAATGAGTGTCGGTTTTCATGCCGTTTCGCGTGCAAGAGTCACTGATACCGATATTGTAATGGTTATTGGTTGCGGAATGATTGGTGTGGGCGCCATTGTGCGCGCGGCTTTGCGTGGGGCGAAAGTTATTGCAGTAGATGTTGACGACAACAAACTGCAACTTGCAAAGGAATTGGGTGCAAACTTTACTATCAACTCAAAAACCGAAAATGTTCATGAAAAACTAATGGAAATGACTGACGGATTCGGTCCGGATGTTGTTATCGAAGCAGTTGGCGCTCCAATAACTTATCAAATGGCTGTAAGTGAAGTTGCTTTTACCGGAAGAGTGGTTTATATCGGATACGCAAAAACAGAAGTTGCTTTCGAAACCAAATATTTCGTACAAAAAGAAATAGACATCCGTGGTTCACGCAATGCTATGCCCGAAGATTTCCGTGCGGTAATGGAATATATGAAACGTGGTACTTGTCCTGCTGAAAAACTGATCAGTGCAATTTATGGTCCTGAAGAAGCTCAACAAGCCCTCGAAAAATGGGCAGAAGATCCCGGAAAAGTTTTCAGAATACTGATAAAATTTGTAGAATAATTTTTTTGAAACTTCAAAAGTCTGACGACGTTTTGAGGTTTCATTTGTTTCAATACGCCTCGCTAAAACCGCTTTGAATTTGCCTTGCCGGAGGGCAGACGGTCTTAAGAATAAATCATTTTTGAAATATTTATCAACGAACTTACCTATTGGGCAGACAAGTCGAACGAATTTTATTCCTTCGAGATTTTTTAGATAATGACTCTAAATTGTAAACTTCTCATTACTGAAATGAAACTATGGCGGATGGTAAATCGTAAATTGTAAATCGTAAATTGTAAATAAATTAATGTATAAACTTATTATTTTTGATCTTGATGGTACACTGCTCGATACCATTGAAGATTTGGCAAACAGTGTAAATTATGCCCTGCAACAGCACCATCTTCCAACCCACCCCATTGAAGCTTATAACTTTTTTGTGGGTAACGGAGTAAATAAATTACTTGAAAGAGCGCTGCCGGAAAACCTTCGCAGTGCTGATAATGTGTCGATGATAAAAGTTGACTTTATCAAACATTATTTTGCAAATGTAGATCAATTTACAAAACCATATCCCGGAATTTCAGATTTAATAAAAAAACTAAGTGACGAAAATTATCTGTTAGCTGTTGCTTCGAATAAGGTCCACAGTGCTACAGTTGAATTAGTTGAAAGGTTTTTCCCCGAAATCAAATTTATAAAAATTCTTGGTCAACGCGAAGGTTTTCCCGTAAAACCCAACCCCGGTATTCTGGAAGAAATAATTGAAAGTGCAGGAGTAAATAAATCAGAAGTTCTGTATGTTGGCGATTCGGGGGTAGATGTGGCTACTGCTTACAATGCAAAAGTACCGTTTGTTGGAGTTTTGTGGGGCTTCCGTCCGCGTAAAGAACTGGAAGAAATAGGAGCTACAAATTTTGTTCAGAATACTAAAGAATTATATGAAATAATTGCTTCTGAAAGTAAAAAAACTTGAACTAAAATAAACTAAGCTGAGGGATAAATAAAAGCAAAAAGTAATGCAGAAACCTTTAATTCTGCATTACTTTATTCAAATTAAAGTCAGATGATAAAAAATCAATGAACTGAGTCTAACAACATATTTGCATTATCTTTTGACAGTTGAACAGCATTAGTCTTAATTACATACTCGTACGGAATATATTTTAATGCCTGTACAAAACAAAGATTTCTATCCGTTGTAAATGCTAATCGTAATTTAATACCTCTGTCGACAGCACTTTTAAGCTTTTTAATTTCATTAAAGTTTCCTGCAACAATCATATTTATTAATTTGTCACTTTCCAGTTCATCAAAGAAAACGTCTTTAAAAATTATTTTTTGATTTGTTCCACTGCTTACATAATTAGTTTTAAGAATAATTGCGGCTAAAAATCCCCAAATTAAAAAAATTAACGAAAGCATAATCATCAGAGGTTCAATAAAACTATTCGCTGAAGTTGGAACCAACTTTGGTAAAAATATGCATGCAACTCCAATCAGTATCAATATTATCCCATTCAGAGGTGATTTTTTTACTTTCTTTACTACGTTTTTTTCCATATTATCGAAAGTTTTTTCGAGAGAAATATAATTATTTTCCATAAAATTCTGTATATATCGTTCGCTTGTAAACATAGATTATTATGTTCACAAACATAGATTTGTAAATTATTTGATTTTTAAAATAAGAGATAAAATGCTCAATTAAAGAGCAAAAGAAAAGGACGAAAAAATCAAATCAGAATTTTACAGAGAAAGAAAAGATAGAATCCGAAGGACTCTTTTTGAGTGAGTTGTTTTGTAAAATCTATTCCGGACGAATAGATTTTTTGCATTGAAAGTTGTCGGAAGTGGTTTATACGTAAGGAATTAGTTTCATCGAGAATACGCTCGGGTATTGATTGTGAGCCAACAAAAATACGTAATTCCTGATTTCCAGATTGCTCGAACGGAAGTTTCTGTTGAGAGAAACAATCGTTAGCATTCGATAAATCATATTTTTTTTCAGTTTCAACATGAGTTGAAGCATTGAAAACAATTTCGGAATTGTACAAATTGATGGTTGTCACTCCTATAAGAAGTGAAACTGTCAGTAAGCAATATTTCAAAATTCTTTTCAAATGCAGCTAATTTTTTTTTCTAAAATTTTCTCTATTAATAATAATTAAAAGGGTTTAAATCCGATTATTTCCCTCACTTCACGGATTGTTTTTGCGGCGCTCTCGTGCGCTTTTTCACGTCCGATGCGTGCAGCATTCGAAACATATTTTTCATCGGCAGAAATGGCCTTAATCTTCTCACGCATGGGTTCTGTAAAGGCAATCATGTCCACAGCGAGTTGTTTTTTCATATCACCATAACGAATCTGACAAGTATTATACATTTCGTCGAAAAAATTGTATGTTTCAGGAGCTGAAACTACTTTCATCAATTGAAATATATTCTGAATTACGTCCGGCTTTTCTTGATTCTGAATTGTAGGACCACCATCGGTCACCGCTTTCATCACTTTTTTCCGAATCACTTCAGGTTCGTCCGAAAGGAAAATTGCATTCCCCTCGCCTTCCGATTTCCCCATTTTACCGGTTCCGTTCAGCCCCGGAATTTTAACAAGCTCTTTTCCAAAATTAAATGCTTGTGGTTCCGGAAAATAATCCACATTGTACATGCGGTTAAACCGGTTTCCGAACTGGCGGGTCATTTCGAGATGTTGCTCCTGATCTTTACCTACAGGCACTTTGTTTGCCCGATGTATCAAAATATCAGCAGCCATTAAAGTGGGATAAGTCAAAAGTCCGGCGTTTACGTTCTGAGGTTGCTGGCGAATTTTATCTTTAAACGAAGTACAACGCTCCAATTCACCAATGTAAGCATTCATGTTGAGATACAAATAAAGTTCAGCAACTTCGGGCACTTCGCTTTGTATGTAAAGTGTCGATTTTTCAGGATCGAGACCGGCAGCAAGATATTCTACCAAAACCTGACGAACATTTCCATGCAAATCACCTGGTGTGGGGTGTGTGGTAAGCGAATGAAAATCGGCAATAAAAAAATAACAATTATGATGATTTTGCATTTCAACAAAATTGCTCAATGCACCGAAATAATTTCCGAGATGTAAATTTCCTGTCGGCCTTATGCCGCTTAATACTGTTTCCATAAACCCCTAATCCCCTAAAGGGGGACTATAATAAAATTGTTTGTTTGTTTAATTTTTCTTTAATATCCCCTTTTCAGATAAGTGTTTTTTCTTTTTCTCCGTCAGCTGACGGATTAGGGGTTTACTCTATCGGTATTGTTCTTTTAATACGTTGATCGAGCGAAGTAAGTGTTTCGGTAGAAGCAACACCGGGTATTTCCTGAATTTTCCCATTGAGTAATTGCATCAAATGTTCATCGTTTTTTGCATACAATTTTATTAAAATGGTATAATGCCCCAATGTATATTGCGATTCTACAATTTCAGGAATTTTTTCGAGTTCGTTCACTACTTCTTTGTACATGGAGCCGCGCTCTAATGTAATTCCTATGTAAACACACATTTGGAATCCAAGCATTTTATGATTTACGGTATAACCCGATCCGGTTATAACATCAAGATCAATAAGGCGTTGAACCCGTTGGTGAATTGCAGCCCTTGAAACGCCACACTCTTCGGCAACATCTTTGAAAGGCATACGCGCATTTTGAGTTATAATGCGTAAAATTTTTCGGTCTAATTGGTCAATTTTTTCCATGATTATCGATTTAAATTATCATTTAGGCAGCAAAATTAATCAAAACAAATGGGAATTCAAATATTTAACTTTCTTAATTTGTTGTTTTATTTAATAAATATGGAAATTTGACTTGTTTTTTGCTTTATTTAAATCAAAACAGCCGAAGTAAAAACTCCGGCTGTTCTTAAAATAATATTTTTTGGAATAATTATTTTTCAATTCCTAACAATTCTACTTCAAAAACTAAAGTAGAGAAAGGTTTAATGGTTCCCTGATCTTTATCTCCATAAGCCAACTGTTGTGGAATATAAAGTTTATATTTCGAACCCACCGGCATTAATTTTAATGCTTCTGTCCATCCCGGGATAACCTGATTTACTCCGAAAACAGCAGGTTCATTGCGATTAACTGAACTATCAAATACAGTACCATCAAGTAAAGTACCATGGTAATGTACTTTAACACTGCTAGAATCTGTTGGAAGTGCGCCTGTACCTTTTTTAATCACTTCGTATTGAAGACCACTTGCAGTAGTAATCACACCGGCTTTGTTTTTGTTTTCAGCCATAAATTTTTCTCCTGCTGTTTTGTTATCTTTGAATTGTTCCGACAATTTTGCCTGCTGACGTTTTTGCATTGTCGATTGCAAATAAGCTTGTGCATCCTGAGCAGTCATTTGTATATTTGAACCTTTCAATCCGTTTACCAACCCTTGTTTGATAATATCAATATCAACTTTGAGAGCAGAATCACCCATAAGACCCGATTTTTTTTGTTCTTTAAGTGCAGTTCCAATTCTTGAACCTAATTCAGCAATTTCACTGTATTTTTCATCTACATTATCGCCTTTCATTCCTTCATCAAGTCCTTTTAGCAATGAAGCAATTTTAATCTTAACTGAATCTGTATTTGAACTGTCAGCTTTTAAATAGTAATTTTTAATACCGTTACCGTTGGCCAACCCAAATGCATAATTCAGACTATCGAGTTGTGTTTTCAATGTTGGCAGTGAAGCCTTTTCACTATTGCATGATGTGAACGTAAATGCAGCTATTATAATCACTGCAAGAAATATATTAAGCTTTTTCATTTTGTTATTTAATTATTTAATTTGAACTTTTTATGATATTAATTAGCAGAGATAGAATCAGGAGCCACTGTATCAATATTCTTTGGAACGGTTTGACTCTCGATGATCGATTTCATTGTTTTATTCAGATATGGTTCTGCTTCAAGAGCTGTCATTCCTTCTTTGAAATCATAAAGGGCATTTATCAAACCTTGTCTAACAAGTGTTTCGTTAAATGCAAGTGTAGATACGCCCAATAAACCATCTTTCATTTGTTGTTTAAATGAATTTCCAAATTGAAGACCTAACTGAAAAATTTCATCTTTATTATCAGCTTCCTTTTTATCAGCTTCAGCCTCTTTAGTCGCTTTATCAATTCCCTGAAGTAATAATGATATTTTTGCTTCTAAACTGTCAGGATTAGCCTTGTAAGGTTGCAAATAAAAATTAGTAATAATATTTCCGTTTGCCAGTCCAAATGCATAGTTTAAGCTGTCTGCCTGAGTTTCAATTTTAGGCAATTGGACTTTGTCCTTGTTGCACGAAGTGAAAGTAAAAGCTGCAACAATAATCACTGCAAGCAATATGTTAATTTTTTTCATTATTGATATTTAATTATGTTATTCGAATTTAATAATGAAATTATTGAGCAGGAACTGAATCAGGCATTGCAGGTGGAGGTGCTTGTTGACCCATTTTTTTCTCCTGAATTGCCATCATTGTTACTCGGATATATTCTTCAGCTTGTTCAGCAGTCATACCTTCTTTGTAATCGTTTAATGCATTCACTAAACCCTGTCTTACCATTTTGGTGTCAAATACCAGTGTTGAATCACCCATCAAACCCTGTTTTTTCTGTTGTTTGAAAGAACCGCCGATTTGTAAACCTAACTTGTACATTTCATCTTCATTAGCGTCGCCTTTATATGCTTTGTCTAATGCTTTCAATAATTCAATCATTGGTTGATCAGTCGAATCATTTTGCATGTAGTAACTTTTAATTCCATCTCCGTTAGCTAAACCAAGAGTATAATTCAGACTGTCGTTTACAGTACTTAATTTTACTTCTTTTGGTTCGAATTTATTACACGAAGTGAATACTAAAACGGCAACCAAAGTTACCATTGTAAAAATACTTTGTTTTTTCATTTTTTTGATAATTAATTTATTAAATATGTTTTTTACTTTTTCTTGTTTTTAGCTGCCGGTTTTGTTGTTGAACTTTTCTTTATAGGTTTTACTGCAGGCTTTACGTTTGTTTCGGTATTTTCAATTGCAGTAACTTCTTTAAATGTTTTAATGCCAAGCAATTCTACATCGAAAACTAATGTTGCAAAAGGTGGAATTACACCGCCAGCTCCCTGCTCGCCATAACCCAGTGTATAAGGTACAAAGAATTTGTATTTTGAACCAACACTCATTAATTGCACACCTTCGGTCCAGCCTTTAATTACCTGATTCAAAGGAAATTCAATCGGTTCACCACGATCAATCGAGCTGTCAAATTTTGTTCCGTTGAGAAGCGTACCGGTATAATGTACTTTTACCGTATCCTGTACAGATGGTTTTTTACCTTCGGCAGGAACGATTACTTTGTATTGTAAACCGGTAAGGGTTACATTTACGCCTTCAGCCGACATATTTTCTGCAAGAAATTTTTCGCCTTCTGCTTTTTTAAGATCAGTTTCTATTGCCTGAGCTTTGGTAATGTAATTTTTAAAAAACTCAGTGGCAACTTCTGATGACATTAAGGAAGAGTCACCTTTCAATGCGGTTGAAAATCCTTTGATAAGCAAATCGATGTTCGACTTTCCACCGGGAATGCCTTTAAGATTTTTGGCAAAATCGTTTCCTACATTTAATCCTAATGCATAACTCATTGAGTCTACTTCGTTAGCGAAAATAATTACATTTTCAATAACGGGTAAATTTTTTGACTTTTTGTTTTTCTTTTCTTTAGCCTCAGCCGATCCGAAAATTAAGCTCAAAACCATGAGCAGTAAAACTGTTTTTTTCATCTGTTAATTATTTGTATTTACTTTTTTGATAATGACAAAATTTTATATTCATTTTTCTGATTTTATTTATACTATTTCTAAAAGTTCAACCT
>JAKLIM010000172.1 GCA_022709605.1 Bacteroidota bacterium
AACCTTTATTGCCTGCGTCTTTTATAGTTACCGGACAAATAACATCCGTATTTTTACCACCTATCATATAATAAACTCTTGGTGAGTTTGAAGTTCCGGCGCCATAACCGGCAAGAAACGCGTTGTCATCTTCGGCTTGTAATTCGCCAATACCATAGCAACGAGTGCCTGAAGCACCTGTTAAACCAGCACCCGATTTTAATGTTAAGGATCTGTTCCAAAACAAAGAATCAGCTGTGGCAAAATTTGTATAATCCCAGGTTTTTGTAATGGGGAGTAATAAACCATAATAGCCGGGAGCAACTCCTGACATTACGTATTGTTTAATAATCACATTTCCGGTAAAATTTTTCCAGTCAACAGTAACGCCACCTGCTTTATTTGTTCCCATCATGGTTCTTTCGCCACCAACGGCTATTTCTAAATCACCATTTCCCGAAATCGGACTTGCAAAATAACTGTAACGTGAAACTTCAATTTTTGCAGTAACTCCATCTTTAATTTCAATGGGCACTTTGATGCTTGGATAACTACCTGAAGTAGTTGTAGCAAAGTTTGCTGTACCTCCTTCAAATACTAATTTAGAACCAAAAATATTGGCGGTGGTTTGTTTTTCCATCATTAATTTTCCGTTTTTAATAATTGTTCCACCGGTCATTGTGTTTTTAACATCCATTACCAACAATCCTGTACCATCTTTAATTAATGTACCAGTGCCAATAATACTATCGGTAGTGGTTGAAGTACTTCTTATCACATAAGTTTTGGTTGCATTTACATTAATATTATTGACTGTAATTACACCATTAATTTTCAAGGTGTCTGAACCTTCAATTGAAGTATCATCAAAAAGAGCCGAAGAACCTTCAGAAAATGTTTTGGGAAGTGGAATCGGAAAAGCCGGATCCAGCCAGTTTGCAGTGCCATAATCCCAGATTTGATCAGTCTGGTTGCCATTCCATTTAAATGTGCTTTGCGAAAATATAACTGTTGATGCGAACATTGCAACAATTAAAAGTGTAATTTTTTTCATATTATTTTTGTTATTTATAATTGAGTTTAATGCTTACAAATTAAACGATTTTTAATGCTAAGTACACTAATAAATTTGACTGTAACACTTTCTTTTTTGATTTTTTTGGTGTTAAAGAGTAATATCTGTAGTCTCTTAATCAGAGAATTAGAACAAAGAGCAATCCCGATAGCTATCGGGGCAAAGATGAAGGACAAAAATTATTTTTCAAGTTCAATACATCCCATAATAAATGGTCCGGTGGCTTTTGCATCGTTATCCCGAATTCTTTCGCCAATATAATATTCGTAACTGCCATTGCGGTACGGGTTTCCGCCCAAACCGGCTACTGCACAGCATTTTGTTAATGTTAAAGTTCCATTTTTACTTACAATAAGCAGATTATTTACAATCCCTTTGTGTGCTTTTTCTGAAATAATGCGGTACTTTTTATCAACATATCCTTTGTTTATTGCTTTGGCAATTGAATACATACACATCGATGTAACGGATGCTTCTTCATAATTTCCCTTGCCTTCGGGCTTATCAACTACCTGAAACCAAAGTCCGTTTTTCGATTGGTATTTTCCCATGGCAATGGTCAGGTTTTGCACTATTGCTATTAATTCGGTTCTTCGCGGGTGATTTTCGGGTATAAAGTCGAGTGCATCCACTACAGCCATAAAATACCAACCAATGCTGCGACCCCAAAAGTTGGGCGAAAGTCCGGTCTGCTTATTTGCCCACAGTTGTTTTTTGCTTTCGTCCCAGGCGTGGTAATAAAGTCCGGTTTCCGGATTATAACATTTGCTGTGACACAATGTTATTTGATGAATGGCTTCGTCCAACCATTCGGGTTGGTTGAATTCTTTACCATATTGTGCTAAAAATGGCGATCCCATGTAAATACCATCGAGCCAAATTTGATGCTGATAAATAAGTTTATGCCAGTAACCACCTTCAAGCGTACGGGGATGATTTTTCATTTGATTGATTAAATTATCCATCGTTTTTTTGTATTTGCTTTCGCCGGTTTGCTTGTAAACGTCGAAAAGCACTTTCCCCGAATTTATGTAATCAATATTATAGGTTTCAACATGATATTCGTGAATTTTTCCATCCTCGGTTATCAGCGTATCAGCCCAGTTTTTTACGTAATCAAAATATCTTTTATCGCCGGTTTGTTTCCACATGTTGAGCATTGCCAAACTGCCCAAACCCTGCGAGTAACCGAAATACAATCGTTTTCCATGGTCGAGTTGCCAAGCTTCCGGAAATCTTTTCATTTCTGAATCGGCAAACCAGCGGGCATAACTTATATTGTTGAATGTATCGGTCCGAAATGGTTTTAAAACTGTACCGTTTTTTGTTAAAATGCTATCGTTTAACACATTCCCGTAGCCGTATCGAACTGCTATGGGTTGATTTACCGAAGTTGACGAAAGTGTAATTTTGTTTTTTTGAACCAATATTTGAGTGGCAGGGTAAAATTTCTTATCCTTGCCGCAAATCATAAAATCAGATGAGCTTGCATTGCTTACAAATCCTCCTGAAGTGTTTGAAAAACTGATGATTATTCCGTTTTTATTTGTTGATATTGAATTTACAATCGGAGAATTGATTACTTTTTTAGCCGAAAATGCTCTTTGTGCCGATATTAAATGAAGAATTATCAGCGCACCTATCATTATTGAAGATTTAAAATTCATATCCGTTTTGTTTCGTTTTGTTTAAAAAGTATACAAAGATAATACTCTTTGTTTATGACTAAAAAATCTTACTTTTGTACTCTTATAAAAAGGAAAAATATGCAACCATTAGCCGAAAGATTACGACCAAAAACGCTCGACGATTACATTGGTCAAAAGCATTTGGTGGGAGAAAAAGCCATTCTCCGACAGATGATTGAGTCCGGTCACATTGCTTCGTTTATACTTTGGGGACCTCCCGGAGTAGGTAAAACCACGCTTGCCAAAATTATTGCCAATAAGTTGGACCGCCCTTTTTATACCCTGAGCGCCGTAAGTTCAGGTGTGAAAGATGTGCGTGAAGTGATCGAAAAAGCGAAATCGAACCGTTTTTTTTCGCAGGGTGGAAATCCGATACTTTTCATTGATGAAATTCATCGTTTCAGTAAATCACAGCAGGATTCGCTGCTTGGAGCTGTCGAAAATGGTACTGTAACCCTGATTGGTGCTACAACCGAAAATCCATCGTTCGAAGTGATTACACCTTTGCTCTCGCGCTGTCAGGTTTATGTGCTCAAACCGCTCGATGATAAAGATTTGATGGACCTGGCTAACCGTGCCATTGCGACCGATATTGAGTTGAAAGACCGTACGTTTGTGTTCGACGAAACGGAAGCTTTGATGCGTTTTGCGGGTGGCGATGCGCGCAAATTGTTGAATATCATTGAACTGGTTTTTAATTCTGATCCGTCGGACACAGTTCATTTTACCAACGAAATTGTTACCGAACGGTTGCAACAAAACCCGATGGCTTACGATAAAGATGGCGAAATGCATTACGATATCATCTCTGCATTTATAAAATCGATACGCGGAAGTGAGCCGGATGCCGCCATTTACTGGCTTGCGCGTATGGTTGCGGGAGGCGAAGACCCGAAATTTATAGCCCGCCGGTTGGTCATGTCGGCAGCAGAAGACATAGGTTTGGCCAATCCAAATGCATTGTTGCTTGCCAATAATTGTTTCGATGCGTTACATAAAATTGGTTGGCCCGAAGGTAGAATTATTTTGGCTCAAACAACTATTTATCTGGCTTCGTCACCCAAAAGCAATTCGGCTTATCTGGCCATCGAAAAAGCACTGGCATTAGTTGAACGTACGGGAAATTTGCCTGTACCATTGCATTTGCGCAATTCGCCAACAAAACTGATGAAGAATCTGAATTACGGGAAAAATTACAAATATGCACACGATTATCCCAATAATTTTGTGGAATTACAGTTTTTACCGGACGAATTGATGCAAGAAAGAATATGGAAAGTTCAGGAAAATCCGACTGAAAAAAAACTGGGAGAATGGCTCAGGATGTTGTGGAAAGGAAGGTTCTAAAAGGGTTTTCATTTTTCAAAAATATCTTTTTTAATTTTTATACAAATTATGTCATAAATTTTTTGCTGAAATATTTTTGACTATTGAAAATTATTGTATATTTGTAAATATTTTAATATCAAAAAATAACCAATAACTATTAAAAATTAAGATTATGAAAACAAATTTTACAGCGCTTATTACTTTCCTTATCGTTTTCTCATTAAGTCAAATTGTTGCAGGTCAGTCATTAACACAATCCCCCATTATTACAGTTCAGGCTCAGGAAGTTCAGGATTCAATTATTCCGGTTGAAGCTATCGAATCGAATATTAAAACAATTGTTGATGAAGTTCCGGCCGAACAATTAGATTTTAGGCTTTTCAAAAACATCGATGTTGATTCACTTGTTCGACAAAAAAGTGATTTAGATCAATATCTGAAGGAAATTTCAGCCATGGAAGATGTTATTAAATTAAATTTCAAAGAGTTTAATAAACAAAACGACTTCGTGAAAAATGAAATTAAGCTGGTCGAATCTGATTATAAACTGTCAAGTCAAAAGCGAAAAATGCTAAAGACAGATGAAAAATTGATGAAGCAGGAAAAAAAATTGAGAGACAAAGAGATTAAAGCATTTAAAGCTGAAAGAAAAGCATTTGATAAAACGTCAAAAAATATGAATCAAGACGAAAAAGATGCCCGTTTATTGCGGTTTATGGATAACGAAGCCCGGATTGAACGATCGAATAATGATTGGTTAAGAAAGCAGGAAGTAATAAAAAACAACCTGGATATAATTTCTCAAAACGAAGAAAAAATTAAACGCAGAGATGTTGATATTACGAACAGATACAAAGAATTAGACCGCTACAAAGCATCATTGAAATTAAAACAAAAGCAATTAAGTGTTGAAAAAAAGCAGGTGCAGTTAGAAATGAAAAAGGCCAAATTGGATATGAAGGTGGCAAATCAGAAATAATTTTATAAAAATATTGACACAATTATTGCACAAATAAAATTAATTTATCATCTTTGTACCCGAAAATAAATCAAAAAGAAATGAACTCAATAATGACAATTAATAAATTTTGGTGGTGGCACTTGCAGATTAGCTAATCCGTGAGATGTAACACCTGTGTATATTGTCAATTAAAAAAAGATATAACAAAAAGGCTTGTCGGACTCACGATAAGCCTTTTTTATTTACAATTTGTTCATTTACGATTTACTATTTTTTACTAATTACTTGTAACAGATTATGGATTACTCAATAGATAACAACGGCTATTACGGCAACTTCGGCGGAGCTTATATCCCCGAAATTTTGCACGGAACAGTGGAGCGATTAAAAGAAGCTTTTTACGCAATCAAAGAGGATGCAATGTTTAAAGCTGAATATTATGAACTGCTCAAAAACTATGTAGGTCGCCCGTCGCCATTGTATTTTGCAAAACGTTTGTCAGCCGAATACGGCACAAACGTTTACCTGAAACGTGAAGACTTGAACCATACCGGTGCGCATAAAATCAACAATGCACTGGGACAGATTTTGTTGGCAAAACGTATGGGCAAAACCCGCATTATTGCCGAAACAGGAGCCGGACAACATGGTGTGGCTACTGCTACTGCTTGTGCGTTGATGGGTTTGGAATGTATCGTGTTTATGGGTAAAACGGATGTGGAACGTCAGTTTTTGAATGTACAAAAAATGCGCATGTTGGGCGCCACGGTGGAGCCTGTAACCAGTGGAAACTGGACACTGAAAGATGCTACCAACGAAGCGATACGTTATTGGTGTTCAAATCCGGATTCGTTTTATATTATCGGTTCTACTGTTGGACCGCATCCTTATCCCGATATGGTTGGATTTTTCCAATCTGTTATCAGCGAAGAAATTAAATGGCAATTACAGGAACAAATTGGTCGTGATTATCCTGATTATCTGATGGCTTGTGTAGGTGGTGGAAGTAACGCTATGGGAACTTACTATCATTACATAAATGATGAACGCGTAAAAATCATCTCTGCTGAAGCAGGTGGATTGGGAGTTGAAAGCGGCGAAACTGCAGCAACAATAAGCATTGGAACCGTTGGAATTATTCACGGTTTCCGCACTTTGTTGATGCAGGACGAGGATGGTCAAATAACAGAGCCTTACTCTATTTCTGCCGGATTGGATTACCCGGGTATTGGACCGGCGCATGCTTATTTCGCACAGGTTGGTCGCACCAAGGTGCACGCCATCAATGATGATGAAGCGCTCGATGCTGCCTTTGAACTAACCCGATTGGAAGGAATTATTCCGGCCATTGAATCGGCACATGCATTGGCACTCTTGAAAAAAGAAAAAGACACTTTTAAACCGGATGATATTGTGGTGCTCACAGTCTCGGGTAGGGGAGATAAGGATATGGATACTTATGTGAAATATTTTAAATCTGCCCCCTAACCCCCTAAAGGGGGAACTTAATATTAGTATTGATTATTGTGAAACAAGATATTATAATTATTATGAATAACGAAAAGAAAATAACAGACGATGCTAACTTCAACTCCCCCTTTAGGGGGCAGGGGGGCAGATTAATTGTTAACTCTCGTACCATGCTGGCCGATTTGCAGACGCCGGTAGGAATTTATCTCAAAATACGCGATTTATATACAAACTCGGTACTGTTGGAAAGTTCCGATTATCACGGTGTTGAAAACAGTTATTCGTATATCGGCTTTTGCCCGATTGGCGGTATTTCGGTCAACCAGTTCTTGATTAAAGAAGAATATCCTGATGGCTCAAAAATTGAAACTCAGGTGACGGATAAATTGACCGTTGCTGAGCGTTTCGATGCTTTCCTGAAGTCGGTTGATCTTGTCGAAAACAATAACCCGGTAGGTGTGAATGGACTTTTCGGCTATTCGTCGTACGAGTCTGTTCAGTACTTTGAGGACGTGAAGCTCAAAGCCCGCGAAACAGTTCCCGGAAGCATGCCCGGTTTACATTATGTGTTGTTCAAATATATTATTGCAGTGAATCATTTCAATAACGAACTGACCATTATTGAAAATTTGCTCGATGGCGAAACTTCGGCAATTCATGAAATTGAAGAAATTTTATTGAATAATAATATTGCCACTTACGAATTTCAGGCAGTTGGAGAAGAAAAGTGCGATATTTCAAACGAAGATTACAAGAAAATGGTGGCCCGTGGCAAAGAGGAATGTTTCAAAGGAAATGTTTTCCAGATTGTTCTTTCACGTCGTTTTTATCAACAATACAAAGGTGATGATTTCATGCTGTATCGCACGTTGCGCTCGGTAAATCCTTCGCCTTATTTGTTTTATTTCAATTTTGGTGATTTCCGTATTTTTGGTTCGTCGCCCGAAGCGCACCTTGTAGTAGATGCAAAAAAACAAAAAGCTTATATTAAGCCAATTGCG
>JAKLIM010000173.1 GCA_022709605.1 Bacteroidota bacterium
AATACGAGCTCCACCTGTTTCGCAGGCTTCTCTGAAAGTGCCCGGTCCGCGATCGGCAAGACTCGTAACCGTGATTACTTTACCACCACGACCGCCAAAAGTGTATTTTCCTCCACCTTCGGCACCCGGAAATGCAGGAATTTTTGCCTGAGGTAAATCAGTAGGACGTTCAGCCCATTGAATAAAAGGTTTGCCTTTCAATGATTCTGCATTTATAACAGGCAATGCTTTTTCGAATGCCTCCTGAGCACTTTTCTTTTCAGCATCAAGTTTTTGATCGGCAACTTCTTGTTGTTCTTTTGGAACTTGCGGGTATTGTGCTGTCGATGTTACCAGGCATAACATCATAAAAGAAAAGAATACAGCAATTGATTTTTTAATCATTTTTTTTGAGAATTGAATTAGTTTTTTGTTTAATTATCATTGAATAAATGACGATAAAAAACGGACCATGTACTCAAATAAAAAAAAACAGAGACTCAGAATTAAAGCTGAATCTCTATTCAATTATTTGAAAAACAATGTAATATCAGTTAATTAATACTTCCCATTGTTTCTAGAGTAGTTTATTGATTACCTTTTTCATTTCCGAAAACTCGGCTTCATTGTACAATCGTGTCAACATTACTATTTTCCCTGTTTTGTCAATAATTACATTGCGCGTAATGCCTGCTTTGCGGTCGGCATAAAGTGCAAATATATCAGCATTCGGATCGAGTCCGATGGGGTAGGTGATGCCGGTACTTTGTGCAAATTTCAGTACTGTTTCGAGTGGTTCATCGCGGTCGATGGCAATTAATGCAAAGTTTCGATTTGCTTTGTGTTTTTGCCAGATATCACTTTCAATAAAAGGCATTTCCTTGCGACAAACACCGCACCAACTGGCTGTAAATTGCAACATAACCACTTTGCCTTTAAAGTCAGATAGTTTGATGCTTAATCCGGATGTTAGTTTTATGCTGAAATCGGGAGCTTTATCACCCACTTTTACTAGATAACCACGGTCATCAGTTGTTTGTGCTACAGCGTTTAACGATAATAGCAAAGATATGCAAATTAATAGTTTTTTCATTTTTATAAAAATTGAATTTATTTTGCAAAAGTAAGAAAATGTTTTCACAATCATATTTTCTTAGCGAAATACTACCTTTTTCGGATTTAATCCGACTTCTTTCAATCGGAATTTTAATTTTCCATTTCTGTTGAAGCAAAGTACATCGCCCAAAACGGTGTACGATTTTGCATCAGTCAAATATACATCGCCGTTTATCGGGTTTATATCAATCCCGAAAGGCGTACTCAACACGGTACCATCGGTTATGAAATTTTGCGAAATGATTGTTTCATACTTGCAGTCAAAAACCTTGATTTCGGATGTTTGTGTAGTAAAATTGTAATTGTAAATGTAGGCTGTATCGTTGTGAATAGTGAAATTTAATGCCTGAATATTGTTGAAAGTCTCTATTAAAGCATCTGTTGCCGCATTTATACGTTGAAATTTATAAGGATTTGTGCCATAATTACCACGCGAAACCACATACACATCTCCTTCGCTGTCGGCATGCATTGCTCCCGGATTTACACCTACTGTTATTTTCTTTATTTCGGTAAAAGTATTTAAATCAATGACCGAAACCGTATTATCGTAATTCGGAAAATTCAGGCCGCCGGAGTTTGAAATATATAATTTATTGTTTGCTACACATATTCCATCCGGATTTTTACCACATTGCGTAAACGATTCAATTTTTAAAGTCGTTGTATCAATTTTCGCCACTGTGCCATCGAACGAACAAACGTATGCTTTACCGCCATAAAACTCAATGAAACGTGGCTGGTGACCACCACCATTTTCTTTGAACATAGGGATTTGCTTCAATGATTTTCCTGATTTAGCATTAATTATTTCTATCTGACTCGACTGATTAACAACGATATACAGTTTCGAACCATAAATTCCCATGTCATTGGCAGTGTCACCTAAACCCCGTTTATTAGCACTTAGAAAAAAATCGGAAACGAGCGTATTTGTTGTTAAATCATACTTTGCCAGGGTGCTGTTATTCGAATTAAAAAGTCCTTCGGAAAGAATATATAGCTGCGTGGGTTCATTCGATCCCGCGTTGTTTGACAGTTTTAGTTTGTCTTCCATGTCGTCGCAAGAAATCAAAAACAACAGAAGCAATAAGCAGAGTGAATGTATCTTCTTCATAAAAATAATATTTAAATTCTTCAATTAGGAAAAACCTCAAAACGTCGAAGACTTTTGATTGTTTCTTTACTTGTAAAAGTGAATCATGTTTTAAATCAAAAGAAACTTTTTCGAGTCTTCGACGTCGAAAAGTTTTTTAAAACTTCAAACTCACCGTCCCTCTCAACGACCGACCCGGCATTGGGAACCATTTAACTACCGCATAATTTTCATTCAACAAATTCAATATTTCGACATTTACTTTTAGTAATTTGTCTTTCAATTGAAAACTTCTTGATGCTGAAATGCTGTGATCGGCATATCCGGCCAAGCGATTTTCGGCATAATTTTGAAAAAGAGCATACCGCTTGCCCGACCAAAGCATCGAATAAGCCACATCCACCCAAGGAGTTTCAAAGGCTAACTTTCCTGAACCGGAAACGCGCGGCGTGTATGGAATTTGATGCCCGAATGTATTTTCGTCGGGAGTTGTCATGTCCAATGCCCGTTGATACGTATAAGTTCCACCCAATACAAAGCCCAGTTTTTTCGATGCTTCTATCGAAGTTTCGGCAGTCAGATCAATTCCAGTAATCTTCACTTTTCCAATATTTACCATTGTCCAATTAAAAAGGTTTTTAGTTGGCATAGCCACAATTTTATCCCTTACATTATTTCGGTATGCATCTACAGTTACCGAAAATAAAGGCATCCACCTGGCTGGTGTTACCGAATAAGTTGCGCCTACATTCATCTGATCCGTAATTTCGGGACGCAAGTCGGCGTTCCCAATTCTCGAATAATACAAATCGTTGAATGTTGGCAGTCGGAAGATGTTTTTGTAAAAAGCCCTGAAGCGCAAATCAGTCTGGTTGAAAGGTTTATAAGTAAGACTGACATAAGGCGAAAGTCTGTTCTGATTGGAAGATTGCGTACCACTTTTCACAGACTCTGTAACCAATGTTGAAAGTAAACTTGCGGTTGCCAGCACATTTTCGGTTACATATTTGGCTGCCAAAACCGACAGCAGACTGTAACGAACAGGTTGAGCAAAACTTTCAGTCAGTGATGTGTTTTCGTAACGGGCAAACATATTATTTACCGAAGCATCAGTCGAAAACGAGAAGGAAAGATGTTGAAAAGCTCTGTAAAGTACTGACGCCGAAGTATAATACTCATTTTGAGTAAAATAACTTTCTTCGTGTCCGGCATTGTTCAACACAACAGTATCGAGATAATGCAGATAGCCATGATTATATTTGGCATTCAATTGCAACGAAAACAGTTTTGAGAAATGATTTTCGTAATGTGCCTGCGTGAAAAAAGTATTGTCCCACATGCGTTGCGAAGTGAAAGCGCCTTCGTTGTAAAGAATCGTTCCACCGGGTAGTCCGCGTTCTGAATTGTAAAAATATGTCTTCAGATAACCCGATTCATTTTCAGAGAAATTGGCATGCAAAGCGCCTTCAATTCTGAAATTATGTACGTCTGAATTCTTTCGTATTTCATTGGAAGTAATGCCATTACCCAAATAACTTTGTTGTAATAAATACGGATATTCACCATGAGCTGAAAGCCATTCGCCACTCAGGGAAGCAGCATATTTTTTACTTATTTTTTGTTGCACTAAAAATGCAGGGTTGATCAATCCGAACGAACCGACTTTCAGTGATGCTTTTCCGTTGAATTTTTTATTAGTTGTAAATTGAGGGCTTAAAGTTCGGATGTTAAGCAGCGAAGCCGAAGCAAACAAGCGAGCCGCTTGAAAAATATTATCGCTTTGTCCGTTGTTGAGCGAAAGCATGTCCACATTGTCGAGTGAAAAACGACCGATGTCGATTTGTCCGGTCTGACAATCGGTAAGCGTAATGCCATCGTAACTCACTGCTGTATGCGCTGCTCCCAAACTGCGCACCGAAATGGTTTTCAGTCCGCCAATGCCACCGTAGTCTTTCACCGTGACGCCCGAAAAATACTTTACCGCATCCGAAACCTGTAGCGCATTCAGTTTCTCAATTTGTTTCGACGAAAGAATCTGGAGCGGGGCCGAAGCGCGTACTTCGGTGTTGCGGTATTGTTCGGTAACGGTAACTTCGTGGATGTTATACACTTTGGTTGTATCGAGTTTGTCTTCGGCAACGATGGTCGAAGGAAAAACCCAAACACCCGAAATGAATAAATACAACCGAATAGTTGAAATCCGAAACGTTGAAAAATGCATACAATACTATTTGTTTAACGAAAAACGAAATAGCTTGCAAGAAAATTAACCCAACAAAGGCAAAATGAAATATTTGCAGATGTTTCGTCGCTTTTTCCTCGAAAGCTTCTGAAAAAATTACATGCATGTTGGCAGGTCTTCTGACTTACTCCCGTATTTGAACGCCTTCCCGAGACCTCCCCCTAACCCCTCCAAAGGAGGGGAAAATCGCATTAAATCAATTGATTTAAACGAAGAAGTACCCAGTGGCAAAAGAGTTGTTCAATACGTTTTACTCTCTTAAGCCTCCCTTTAGGGAGGTTTGGAGGGTGTTGAGCTTACAGCAGCGGGACTGTTCAGGATTTTCACCTGATTCCCTATTATCACTTTGGACCGATGGCCTGAGTGAACCAATGCAAATGCAAAGATAAGCAAATATTCAATTCATTATTTCCAATATTCAAAAAATCATTTTTTATTGATTAAAATACACTAAAGAAAATATTGTTTTTAACAATTTTAATTTCCGAAAAACTATATTTGTCGGCTAATTCAATACAATAATAATTTCCACACAAAAACCAACCCCAAATGCAAAAATCTATTTTATTCCGAAGTGCAAGTATTATGCTCATTATGATTATGTTATTTTCGATTTCGATTGATGTTTCTGCAAAAAGAATAAAAGATAATTCGATTTATGTAATTCATCTCAACGGCTCTTTAGTTGAGAAAAAGGACAAGTTTAAATTTTCGGATATGTTGCCGGCACTGATCGGATTGAAACCCAATATCACCATTGGTTTAAACGATGTATTGAAAAACATAAAAACAGCTGCTGAAAACCCCAATGTAAAAGGAATTTACCTTTATGGTGGCGATTTGAAAGCTGGTTACGCATCACTTAAAGAAATCCGCAATGCATTAATCAGTTTCAAAAATACAGGTAAATTTATTGTGGCTTATGCCGATACCTATTCGCAGAAAAATTATTACCTGGCTTCGGTGGCCGATAAAATAATGCTGAATCCGTATGGGTCGGTGGATGTAAAGGGTTTATCAAGCGAAACAACATTTTATAAAAATGCCATTGATAAACTTGGAATTGAAATGCAGGTGGTTAAAGTAGGAACTTACAAATCGGCTGTTGAACCTTATACCAATACAGAGATGAGCGATGCCAACCGTGAGCAGGTGAAGGTATTTCTGAACTCCATCTGGAACAATCTTTCAACCGAAATTGCTCAATCGAGGAAACTGTCGTCGGAGAAAATAAATCAAATTGCAGATAATTACAGTGCCTTGTTACCAACCCCAAAACTCAGGGAGATGAATTTAATCGACACCCTTGTTTACATTGATGAAACGGACAGCATTGTAAACAAATTTGTGGCTGATAAGAAAAAACCCAACAAAATAGGTCACTATGAATTTACTTCGTTGAATAGAAAGAGCATCAAAGACAAAAACAAAATAGCGATTATTTATGCCGATGGATCCATTGCAACCGATGGTGCCATCAATTCAAAAACTGTGTTGAAATTGTGCAAAGAGCTCGAAGCCAACAACTCGGTAAAAGCAGTGGTACTGCGTGTGAATTCGCCGGGCGGAAGTGCTTTTGAATCGGAAAAGATATGGAGAGCGCTCACCCGACTGAAAATGAAAAAACCGGTCGTGGTATCGATGGGCAATGTGGCCGCATCGGGTGGATATTACATTTCGTCTAATGCAAGTAGAATATTTGCACAGCCAACAACTGTTACCGGCTCCATTGGTATTTTCGGGCTTTTCCCCAATATGAAAGGGATTAACGATAAACTCGGGCTGAGTTACGATGGCGTTAAAACCAACAAACTCAGCGATGCTTATTCAACGAATCGTGCATTTACCGACGAAGAACGGATGCTGATGCAGGATAAAATTAACGAGGGTTACGAGTTGTTTGTAAAACGCTGTGCAGAGGGACGTAAGAAAACCACCGACGAAATAAAAGCCATCGCCGAAGGACGGGTTTGGACCGGCGAAGATGCACTTAAGATAGGATTGGTTGACGAACTTGGCGGATTGAACGATGCCATAAAATCGGCTGCTGAACTGTCTGAAATTGAAACCTATCAATTGGTAATTCCTACCGTAAAATCTAAAAATAATTCGGTAAGTCTGATTTCTGTAGAACAAAAATTAGAAGAAAATATCCTGAAAAACAAGCTCGGCGATTATTATCAACTGTTTAAAGACATGAATGAAATCGAAAGTCAGGACAGAATACAAGCCCGCATGTTATATGATGTAAATGATTAACAAAGAATAATCCCTATTGATAAGTTACCACACGAATTTCATCGTGTGGTATTGTTAATTTCCCTATACAAAGCAATCAAGCGGGAGCAGAGGTTTTTATTCAGTTATTATCTATTTTGAAAGTATGTTTTCTTTTCTGCCATCTTATCATTCCCTGAAAATTTTTCCGGTCTTCACTTGCTTTTCATCTGTTTTTACCCGATAAAAATACATACCTTTGTTAAATTCCTGCATATTCACTGAATTCTGTTTTTGGTTAAGCTCCTTTTGTAGCATAAATTTACCTTGCGCATCAAATAATTCGAATGTGCAGTGAATATTATCGTTTAAATCAATGTAAATTTTGTCTGTTGTTGGGTTCGGGTAAATGTTTACCGAATACCGGGCATTTAACTCTTCGTTACCGGTAAGAATCAATGGAGTTCCGCCTGTTTCTGCCCCTTTTTTATAATAGACTTGATCCAAACTTTCACCAGACATTAGCCAGCAGCCGCTACTCGAATGAATTAATCCTCTTCCTTTTGCATACGATACGTAATTACATGCATCATCAATAATGTTTGACCGGATCCAGCAGCCATTGTTTTTGGTATAAATGTCGCGTCTGCTGACCGAATTAAACGCTGTGTAAATCTCAATTCTTGTACTGTCATTATTGAATATCGGTATTCCGGGTTCTTGTTCAAATGCTGTGTTTTTTTGAACCCAAAACCCGGTTTGATAATGCTCCGAAGTAGTTACATAGTTACTTTGTGCATTCTGTTTGTACTTTTGTATCAACTG
>JAKLIM010000174.1 GCA_022709605.1 Bacteroidota bacterium
AATAAGTGAATTAAATTTACAATTTAACATCATTCACGTTAAATAAGTGTTATTTTTACACGAAATCGTATTCCAAACAATATTTTAATTACTTTTGTGCGACTTTTTAATTAAGGGAGGTATTTTAAAAAAATATCTCCCTTAATTTATAATTAATTGCAAAACAACTTTTTCTAACATTTTGAAGTCATTATTCGGTTATAAATTTGAAAAATCACAAAAAACCGTTACTTCAATATCAACAAATTATTTATGATTATGATTCGCTTTAAGTTGATATTTTTTATTTTACTCATCTCGGTTGCTTCTCACAGTCAGGTATATATCAACGAATTCATGGCTTCGAATGCATCTACTGTTAAAGATCCGGATTATGGTGCTGATGCCGATTGGATAGAACTTTACAACGATGGAACATCGGCAGTAAACCTGAGCGGATATTTTTTAAGCGATAATTTGGAAATTGCGAATAAATGGATGATTGGCAACATAACCATTCCGGCCAAAGGATATGTGATTTTTTGGGCAGATGGTAACAGTACAGGCAATCATACCAGTTTTAAACTCGATGCACAAATTGAACAGATTGGTTTATTTAAGCCCGATTTAACTGTTGTTGACTCCATTAGTTATGTTAATCAACAACCCGATGTGTCGCAAGGCAGGAACTTAAATGACTTAATGCACTGGGGTCATTTTCAGCAAGCAACACCGAATACTGCCAATTCCACCGAATTTTTCAGCGATTTTGCATTGAACGAACCTATTTTTAATATTCGGGGAGGAATTTATAACTCTGCTTTAACAGTCACTTTATTTACCGATTTGGGTGGCGAAATTCGTTTTACAACCGATGGTTCTGAACCAACGCTTACTTCATCCATATATTCGTTACCAATAAATATCACCAATACCACCATTGTAAGAGCCCGTATCTTTAAACCCGATATGTTACCCGGGCCTGTAATTACCAATTCATATTTTATTAATGAACCAATTTCTACAGGTGGTTTACCGGTAGTATCAATTGCTTCAGAACCGGCCAATTTATGGGATCCGGCCAAAGGAATTTATGTGCAAACATTTAAACCCGATTGGGAAATACCGGTAAATATTGAATTATTCGAGAATAACGGTGCCGACCGTGCTGCCTTCAACGAAATTGCCGGTGTAAAAATTAACGGTCTGTATTCATGGCAATTACCCCAGAAAATGCTCGGTGTATATTTCAAGAAACGCTATGGATCAGGCACTTTAGATTATTCAATTTTTTACGACACCAATCGTGCTGGCTTTAAAACTTTTGCCCTTAGAGCTTCGGGTGACGACTGGAGTTATACCTTGATGCGTGACATATTGGGACAAAACTCTACCCTTCTCAATATGGATCTCGATATTTCGGCCTATCGCTGGTGCACCGTTTATTTCAATGGTCAATACATGGGAATTCATAATTTCAGGGAAAAAATTGAAACCGACTACATTGAAAAACATTACGGTCTCGAAGCAGGAACTTTCGATATGGTTGAAAATGAAGATTTTGCAGAATGTGGCGATTTGGTTGCTTACAATCAACTTAAAACTCTGTTTTCGAAAGACTTATCCATTCAATCGAACTTTGATGCTGTGGCTGCGAAAATGGATATCGATAACTTTACCGATCTGGTAATCACTGAAGTCTATACCGGAAACTCATCCATCGACCACAACGTAATGGCATGGAAACCAAAAGACTCCGGCAAATGGAGATGGATTGTAATGGATCTTGATCGTGGTTTTGTAGGAGCATCTTCAAATCTTATTAATTTTTCAATCAGTCAGACATCATTTCCTTTTTCAAAATTGATGAAAAATGCAGCTTATAAATCTTACTTTGGTAAACGATTGGCCGATCATTTATACACCAGTTTTAACCCAAAACGTATGATCAATTTGATGGAGAAACACCGCTTGGAAATTGCACCCGAAATGCCAAAACATATTGCACGCTGGCTGGGCACAACTTCTTCGTACGGAAATGCCATGTCGTCAGTTCAATTTTGGGAAGATCAGTTAGCCATCACAAAACAATTTATTGAAACCCGACCAAACATTGTATTCGCCGATTTAAAGAATTATGGATTTACAGAAACCGCCTCTTTAAATCTATCGGTTTACCCTGAAAATGCCGGAACCCTAAAATTGAATGGTTTAAAAATTGAAGGAAGTTCCGGTTACGGCCTTTACCTGAAAAATGTAAATTCGGAAATTTCGACCGAAGAAAAAGCCGGATTTACTTTCAAAGGTTGGGCAAGTAGCGTACAGAAAGTAATTATTCCGAAGCAATCCGTTTGGAATTACCTCGACGATGGAAGTAATCAAAATACAGCCTGGAAAGAAACCGCTTTTGATGATACCAGCTGGAAATCGGGTCAGGGTGAATTGGGTTATGGCGACGATGACGAAAAAACCACCATTGGTTATGGCACAAGCAATTCGTCTAAATACATTACAAGCTATTTTAGAAAAAGCTTCACATTGACTGAAGCGGATAAAAACGGTTCAAACTACATTGTTAATCTACTGAGAGATGATGGTGCGATAGTTTCTCTGAATGGCGTGGAAATTATCAGGGATAATATGGAAAATGGAAATATCGATTACAAAACACTTGCTACAAACGCAATAAGTGGAACTGACGAATCAATTTATTATTCGTTTACACTTGATAAAAAATTATTGCTTACAGGCAATAATGTAATAGCAGTTGAAATACATCAAAATGCAGCCAACAGCTCGGATGTCAGTTTCGATTTGGAATTAACATGCAATGTAGCTGATATTAACAACTATATTTCTACATCAAAAAATTATCCGCTGAATATGACCGACGATTTGAGTTTGATAGCGGTTTACGAACAAACCTCAGCTTGTGTGGTTCCCGAAGTTATTGCTGAAAATACAACATTGTACAAAAGTTGTTCACCCTACTTAGTTGGCAATGATGTTACGATTAATAAAAATGTTACACTTACCATTGAACCGGGAGTAGAAATATGGATGTCACCCGAAAATAATTTCTTTATTAATGGCAATATAAATGCCAATGGATCTGAAAACGAACGCGTTACATTTAAAATTAATCCACAATATAGCGGACTTGGTTGGGGTGCTTTGAATTTCTGGAATAGTACCGCCAGTTCCAACCTGAATTTTGTGACTGTTGCCGATGCTACAAGAGGGCCAATTCCTCAACGGGTTGGAGCCATTTCAGCATTTCATGCCAATCTCAACCTGGATCATCTCCGGATTGATAATACCAAACAGAATGCTATCTCGGGCAGATACAGCGATATTTCGTTGAAAAACAGCTTTATAAGCACAACATATTCGAGCGATTTATTAAATATTAAATACGGTAAAGCCCACATCGCAAATTGTACTTTTATCGGCAATCCGTCATACGATTCGGATGGAATTGATTATGATGGAATTGAAAACGGCATTATCAGCAACACTAAAATTTACAATATTTTGGGCGACAATGGTGATGCCATTGATATTGGCGAAGAATCGAAACAAGTCAAAATTGATAGTGTGATTATTTTCAATGCTTTCGACAAAGGAATTTCTATCGGGCAAAGATCATCTGTGGTACTTACCAATAGTTTGCTGGTTAATTGCAACATTGGTGTTGCTGTGAAAGATTCGAGCAGTGTGAGTATTGATCAATCTACCTTCTATGGAAATGGCTCGGCTATAAGTTGTTACGAAAAAAATCCGGGTCGTGCAGGTGGAAATGCTTCGGTAAATAAAAGTATTTTATCAAACGCGTATTCTGCTACCTATGAGTCAGATAATCAATCAAAAATAAAAATTTCGAACAGTTTATCCGACAATAATAAATTGCCTGATAATGAATCGAATATATTAAATAATCCATTATTCTCCAATCCACATCTGTTAGACTTTTCATTATCAACAGGTTCACCTGCAATTTTGAACCAAAATGGTAATTTTATAAAACTGGGTTCACCATTTTCACAAATCGAAATGACAGCTGATGTAATGATCTGCAGAATATTTATCAACCCTAATAATTCGGTCAGACCTGAATACCTGGCATTGGTAAATCCAACGCTTCAAACACTTGATATTTCGGATTACAAAATTGATGAAGGCATCGAATGTAATATTCCGCAGGGCACAATTCTTTATCCCGGTGATACGATTTTTATAACTGCCGATGCAATGGGTTGGGATCCAAAACAAAAGGTAATTCAATGGATATCAGGTAAATTATCCAATGAAGGTGAATCAATCCGCGTGCTTAACCGGTATGGAATTGTGGTGGATTTTGTTAATTATTCCCCAGACAATGGTTGGCCGGCTGAGGCATTTAACTCCGATTCGTACATGACCTTGACTAGTACAAATGTGGATAACCATTTTCCGCAAAACTGGAAAGCTATGCCGGTCACAACTCAACTTTGGAATCCGAATGAGAATGAAAAATTGGCTTTGTACATCTCGCCCAATCCGGCCAGTGTGAAGATTTTGGTAAAAGGAAATTTCGAAACGAGTACCATCGTGAAACTATATTCAACAGCAGGACAATTAATGAAACAAACAACTGCTGAAAGTTCAGGTTCAGCCTACTTCAATGTATCGGATTTGGATGCAGGAATTTATCTTGTTAAAATCGGAACTCAAACAGCTAAAGTACTGATTTCAAAATAATAAATCTATTGAAAACCTGAAAAACTTTCGTAATTACATAAAAAATGCCACGTTCTGAATCACTCAAAACGTGGCGTTTAATTTTTATGCTACAAATTTTATCGGCGTTGATTATTTTGGTCAGTGCTATTTGTACTGTTGGTTCTATTTGTACTGTTTGTTCTTGGAGTTCCTTCCGTCGAACTGCCACTTCTGCTGGTTCCTTGAGTAGTTTCAGGAGTTGGGTTTCTCATTTGTCTTTCAACTTTTACCGATGTCCCAATGGTTCTGCCATAATAATTCGTTTTTTGAGTTTGTCGCTCACTTCCGGTTACAGGCGCATTCGGTTGCTGCCTTGTGGTATTATCCGAACGGTTTGTCTGTGTTGTTCCCGTATTTTCAGTTCTTGTACTTCCGTTACGGTTCGTTTCCGTATTTCGGTTTGTGTCTTTTGTTTCAGTTTCTGTACGCGTTGGGTTTCCGTTATTTTCACGGGTCGAAGTCGTATTATTATCCTGCTGACGGCGATTTGCATTGTCGTTTGGATTAGTTGTATTTCTATCGTAAACATTACCTGTCGTATTTTGGTTATTATCCGAAGTTCTACGGGTAGTTTCATTGTACGGATTTTGTTGTCTTCTGTCTTCAGCCGAATATTTAAATTTTCGGTTGTTTCTCAAATTTTCATCGTTCCATTCACGTGCTCTGTTTCTTTCATTTTCCTTCCAATAAATTGCACTTCGCATATTTTCATTAAAACCTCTTACGTATGCAAAATTACTTCTGTCGTAATAATCGCGGTAATAATAGCGTGGATAATGCGATACATAATATTGATGGTGCATCCAGGGTCGATAAATATTCACATCGAGAACAATTACGTAACCCGAATACAAATCGTAATAAGAATACATCGAAGGCAACATCCGCGAATACAACCATCGGCCGTTATTCAGGTAAATAAATTCACGCATGGTAAGATCGTAATACACCTCAATATCAGGAAGATAATAATATCTTACATTTGAATAATATTCAGGCGCCCATTCCGGATTTTCATAAATGGTTTGCTGCTGAGCGGGAACGTAATTGTAGGAACTACAAGCTGTTGTTGCGAACATGGTGATCAGGATTGCTGATGCCATCATTAATTTAAGTGTTTTCATAATCTTTTAAAAAATTAAAGTTCAATTGGTGTTGTTAAAACAAATTTGATACCAGAAATATTATTTCAGAAGAATTTGATAAAAAGTATTCAATATTTTCGTGTCAATAAAAATAATTGACGGCGCAAGTTAAATAATTAATTGATAATAACAGAGTACTTTGACAAATATTTCATATCAGCGTTTTTTTGAAATAAAAAAACGGGCATAGTTATTGCGCTCAACAGAGGAATTTTAACCGCTTTTTGGTTTTGATAATTGATCAACGAATCAAAAGTTGAAAACCAATTTTGATCAAAATATTCAATGAAAAAAATAATTTTCATTTTTACAATCATTTCAATTATAAAACATTATTTTTGCAAATATCAAACAGCTATTTATTATGAAAAAAAATCTCCTTTTATTCATTATTGTATTGATTTATGGTTGTGCTTCGCAAAAGCCCATCAAATTAACAAATCAATTTATCGACATATCGTTTGGACATTTTGGCGGAGTTACCGGGTTGAAAACCGGGTATAAAATTGATAATTGTGGCGTTATTTCCAAAACAGGACTTGACACCGTGATGCTGGATAAAAAATTACTTCGTGAAAACTTTCGCGAAATTGCTGAAGCTATTAAAATTAGCGGATTTGCAACGCTTGAAGTTTACGATACAGGTAATATGACTAATTTTATCAAAATAAAAAATAAAAAATTTTCAAAAACTCTTTTCTGGACGCAGGATTCCAACACTCCCGAACTTAAAAATCTTTACAACTTACTTATTGACCAATTAAATTAAAAATTGAATTATGAAAAAAATCTCAATCTTATTCGTTCTGTTCATCATCTGTTTTTCAACATTTTCTCAGGTTAAAAGCGGTTTTAAAAACCCTGTTAAAAACACAACAAAACAGACTCCCGGATTTTTGTTTCAAAACATTTCCGGCTCTTCCTCACAAAATCAGACAATTACCAAAACCACAGGTAATTTTAATATTTCACCCAATCTGAAACTACCCGATATTAAAAGTGATTCGCTTAAAAACATCCGGTTTAATAACGGAAATCTGATTTTCTGCGAACGCGCCCGATCCAAAGCTCCTGTTTTCAAAACAAATACCGATCGCTTTTATAATTTTCACAATGCAGCCCGAAGAGCCACAAAATTACAAAATCCGAAAAGGGATTTAAAAATTATTAGTGACAGCACCGATCAGCTTGGCATTACCCACATCAAAGCCCAACAATATTTGAAAGGCGTCAGAATTTATGGCGGCGAGTCGTACGTTCATTTCAATTCAGCAAATGAAATATTCACCGGACATATTTTACCTGTCGATACTACGCTTAATCTTAAACCGGAAATTTTGGAGTCAACGGCCATTGCCAATGTAATCAGCGATTTAAAAACCAAAACAACGGTTAAAAATTTATCCGGGGATCATAAGAAAATTCTGAAATATGAAAAACCGGAAATTTCGCTGGTAGTTTACGAAAATAAACTTGCCTTTGAAATAAAAATCCGTCCAAATTTTATCCAGGACTGGCGATATTTCGTTGATGCTCAAAGCGGTGAGATTATTCATTCATTTAACAATACAAATTCTGATGGACA
>JAKLIM010000175.1 GCA_022709605.1 Bacteroidota bacterium
AACGATCAAAAAGCCATTTTAAATTCAAGTTTAATTACCTCGAATGCATTAATTGTGGCTGTTCCCAATACCATTCCGGGCAATGTTACCAATAAAATTTACCTTATCAATAAAAACAGCGATACTGTAAAAGTAGATTTTGGTGTGGATGTTCCTAGTCCGTTGTTGTTGAGTGCCGATTGTGAATATGTGGCCGATGGTGGCGAATTTACTATCAATGGAAATTATTTTCTACCGGTGGATGGCGCCAATACTCCTGAAGTAATTTTCACGCCAAACATCAAAGCAACTCAAATTGTATCGTTCGATATCAATAAAATTACGGTTAAAGTGCCTGCCGGAGCCGGTGTTGGACCCGTATCGGTTAAAAGCCGTTATGGAACAACCCGTTCAGGTTTTTATTTCCGCGATAACCGTGGCATTATTCTCGATTGGGACAATACCAATGCAAGCGGAGGCTGGCGTTCGGGAGTTATTGGCAATTCAAATCCTGCCGGAATTACCGGAAATTATGTACGTTTCAAAGGAAATATGACAGCCGATCCGAGTGCTACATGGAACGAAGATGCTTTCTCATTCAACTTATGGGGAACTTCAAATGGTCGCCCACAAGGAGATTTGTTTGATATAGAACCTGCCAATGCACTGTTAAAATTTGAAGTAAATGTGGTAAGTGCCTGGAAAAGTGGATCGATGCAAATGATATTTACGCCATGGGCAACTTCGGGCACAAACGGTTATTTAGCCGATGGTACTACGCCAAGAGGATTGTGGACACCCTGGAAAGCCACCGGAAGTTTTCAAACCAATGGTTGGATTACAGTTACTGTTCCTATCAAAAACTTCAAGTATTCGCATACCGGAGCTGAATTAAAACTGGCTGATAAAGGAAATTTCGGAGGCTTAACATTCTTCTTATGGAATGGCGGCGAAGATGCTAAGGGAGCTGATTGCTCACCAGAACTTTGTATCGACAATATTCGTGTCGTACCTGCTGAATAATTAGTTGTAACATTTATAAAAATAAAAAAATATGCGACACAATATAAACAAATTCCTTTATACAAGTTTTGTGGCTTGTATGATAATAGTTGGACTGTTTTTTAGCTCATGCGACAAAACAGAAGAAGATTTGACTACCGTAAAGTTAAGCGTTTTCGGTCCATCGCCGGCCTTACGCGGTGGCGAATTAAAATTTATCGGTTCAAACCTGGACAAAGTTACATCTGTCATTATTTCTCCGAATATTGAAGTTTCTACTTTTGTATCGAAAACGGCTACAGAAATAGTGTTAACTATTCCTCAGGCAGCAGTTCCGGGCGTTGTTAAGTTAAAAACTCCTCAGGGAGACATTGAAACAAAAACTCCGCTTACTTTTTCGGAACCCATATCAATTTCAACTGTAGCACCGACAACCGTAAAAGCCGGTGATAAATTCACCATCAATGGCGATTACCTGAATCTGATTGCTCAGGTTATTTTTGCCGAAGGAGTTACTGTGGATAGTGCTAACTTTATAAGTCAGTCACGTTATAAAATTGAAGTGACAGTGCCTGCCGAAGCTAAAACAGGCAAAGTAATTGTTTCGAACGGACAGGAAATCCCTGTGATGGTTTATACAGCTACCGAAGTTCAGGTAACTTTGCCTGTAATCACTTCTATTGCGCCAAACCCTGTAAAGCCGGGTGCAAACCTGACCCTAACCGGAACTGATTTTCAATTGGTAAAATATTTGATTTTCCCTGATAATTTAAAAGTAGAAACATTTACTTTAAACGGGGCAAAAACGGAGATTACAGCTGTTGTTCCTGCTACAGCAAAAGAAGGCAAAGTAAAATTAGTTGCATTTTCAGGAGTTGAAATATCTTCGACCGATTTACAACTTATTGGCCCGGCCATTACATCTGTTAGTCCCAATCCGGTTAAAAACGGTACAACGATCACAGTTAAAGGTACTCATCTCGACTTAGCAACTACGGCAAGTTTTGGTGGTGTCGAAGGCGTTATTTTAAGTCAATCAGCAACTCAGGTTGAACTTTCAGTACCTTTAACTGCAAAAGCCGGCACAATAGTTCTTGGCACACATTCGGGCAAAACTGCCGAAAGTGCAGTTGTGAATTACATTGCCCCAACTATTAGTTCATTTGCTCCAATGGCATTGATGGCCGGTGGCGATATTACCATTACCGGTACCGATTTGGATTTAGTACGTAAAGTTAAATTTGTTGGTGGACTCAGTGTTGATGTTACTCCTGTTTCTGCCACCTCATTTACAGTTACTGTGCCACCGGCTTGTGTTGGTACAGCTGCCATAACGTTGGAAACAACAAATGGCACTCTGGTAACTTCTGCCAATCAATTAGTTGTGGAAGCAGCAAACAAACCTGTAATTACGAATATTCCTTCGTCAGTTAAACCCGGTGCAAAAATGCTTATTCAGGGAACAAAATTGAATTTGGTTGAAGCCATTTATTTCCAAAACAATGTAAAAGCTGTTCTATATGGCGTACGTACCGAAACTTCGATTGAAGTTTATGTACCTGAAACTGCCAAAAAAGGATCCGTTACACTAAAACTTGTAGCATTCAATGGTGATGAAGTTATTTCGCAGGTATTTACCATTTCCGGTACCGACCCTGTGGTTGATGCTTCTTATGTATATTTTAACTTTGATGGTAAAAATTCGTGGTGGGGCGATAAAGGAGCTATTGAAAATAATTCCGAATTATCTCTTGATGGTTCAAGTTATTTCAGGGTAAATCATGATATGAATCCTTGGTGGACTGGTTTCTTCTGGCGTAATGGTAAAAATGACCTGAAAACTGATGGTGTTACCGTAAATAATTGGGCAGTTAAAGTTGATGTAAACGTATTGGCTGATATTACCGGTAATATGAAACTTCGCCTCAAAGGTTCTGATGGCGATTTCTGGGCAGTAATTCCCGGATTGAAAAATAAAGGTGGCTGGTACACAATTACCGTTCTGCTCACAAGCTTTATTATAGATGGAGGCAGCACAGTTCTTCCAAACGTAACGAATATTGATGGTGATTTTGGAATGGCATATACTGGTGCAGGTGAACATGTTAACATGTGTATTGATAACGTTCGATTTGAAAAAATTACAGGTGCATCCGGTGCTCCAAAATTCAAATTAGTAGGTTTTTAATTGTTAGTTTTTTTAGAATATATTGATTGGAGAAAGGGGTGTTTTTCTCTGAACAAAACACCCCTTTCATTTTTACTGAGCATTAAAAATAAATAAGTGTTGTTTTCTCAAAGGTATTAGTTTTTTCAAGGTTTTTTATGCTGTTAAAAAAAACAGTAGTATTTTTATACTCAAATTTCAATTTTTATGCAAAGTAATATCCATTATATATTCTTGATTTTTATACTACTCATTCTCTCGTCGTGTAATCCCGATGAACCGGGGGATACGGTGGCACCTACAGTGATGCTAACAACACCTGAAGACAAAGCCACAAATGTTGATATCAACACGCAAATTACCATTCAATTTACCGAAAAAATAGTCCTTGCAGCTAATCCCCAAATCAAATTGAATGGAGCTTTAGTAAATGCAACTGTCAACGCACGTACAATTACAATATCAGCTGTTCTTCAATCCAATACTTCTTACACACTGGTTATTCCTGGTAATGCTGTAAGTGATGTTTCAGGTAATTTTGCCAAAGAAATAATGCTTACATTTACTACGGCCAAAACAATTACAGTTGAAGGAACTTTATACGAAGCCGAAGCTGCAACACTTGCAGGCGATGCTGTTATGGCTCAAAACAATGACGGTTTTTCAGGTTCGGGCTATGTAAACACAAATACAGGCAATGTTAATTTTACAATTCAAGCGTCCGAAACCGGTTATTACGATATTTATTTTAGATTTATTTCGAACGGACAAAAAGTAAATTTACTCTATGTTGATGGCAAACAGGCTGCTGAAATTACTTTTTCAAATTCGTTGGCATGGACCGAAGTCAAAGCTGCCATGTTAAAACTTTCAACCGGTTCGCACACCATTTCGATTGTAAAAAGTTGGGGCTATATCCAACTCGATTATTTGCGGATAGCGAAAAATACAGCGGGACCGGTGGCATTTAATATCGTTTCAAGTCCGGTTACACCAAATCCGTCAGCGCAACTCACTAATTTATACAATTATCTCAAAACAAATTTCGGCACAAAAATTATTTCGGGGGCCATGGCTGCACACAGTACCAATATTAACGAAGCCGTTTGGATACATGACAATACCGGAAAATGGCCGGCATTTACTTTCTTCGATTTTATTGACCATACCAACCCAAATCAAAACTGGATAAAATACAACGACCCTTTTACACTTGGGCAGGAATGGTGGAACAACAATGGCGTGGTGGGTTTCTCGTGGCATTGGCGCGATCCACTCACTAAATCGGGAAGCTTCAATACTTCCGAAACGAGTTTCGACATTACAAAGGTAACCGATACGAATTCAGCCGAATACAAAGCCATGATTGTGGATATAGATGTGATAGCCGGTTATTTGAAACCTTTTAAAAATGCTAATATCCCGGTTATCTGGCGACCACTTCACGAAGCCGAAGGTACCTGGTTTTGGTGGGGAGCCAAAGGGGCTGAACCTTGCAAAACATTGTGGAAATTATTGTTCGAAAGATTGGTGAATTATCACGGATTGAATAACCTAATTTGGGTGTGGACAACCAGTGTTTCGGCCAATGCCGCCAACTGGTATCCGGGTGATGGGTATGTGGACGTGTTGGGGATGGACATTTATCCGGGTGAAAATCAGCATGGATCGCAGTATATTTCTTTCAACAAAGTACGGGAATTTACCGGAGGAAAAAAAATAATTACGCTGAGCGAATGTGGTTCAGTGCCCGATCCGGCTTTGATGATGGAAAATGGCGATGCATGGTCGTGGTTTATGCCGTGGAATAGCGATTATACCCGTTCCGATTCGCACAATGGAATTGCGTGGTGGAAAAAATTCTTTAGTTACGATTATGTAGTGACAAGGGATAAAATGCCAAGTTTGAAATAAAACAAAAACCCCAAACCCCTAAAGGGAGGAAGAAAAGAACCCCTAGCCCCTTCCCGAGGCTTCGGGAGGGGAATAAGAAATATTAGTATTGATATTTAAAAAAAATGAAAACGAATATGAAAATGAACAACATACTAAATATAACTAACTACAATTCCCCCTTTAGGGGGTTAGGGGGCAGGACCAATACTAACTTAGTTCCCCTTCGGGGGCTAGGGGTCATTTTAATCTTTTGCTTCCTGTCTTTTCAGCTTCAGGCACAAGTGACGTTCAACCGTGGCGTGAATCTTACGGGTTGGTTTCAAACATCAAGCACCAATCAAATTCAATTTACCAAATATACAAAAAAGGATTTTCAGAACATAAAATCTTTGGGTTGCGATGCCATACGATTGCCTATCAACTTGTTTTATATGACCAATGGAAGTCCGGATTACACGGTTGATCCTTTGTTTTTCGATTTTTTGGATGAGGCAGTAAACTGGGCAGAAGAATTGCAGATGTATTTGATTATCGACAATCACACTTCGGATGATTTGGCCAGCAAAAATGCAAATTTAGAAACGACACTTACAAAAGTCTGGGTTCAAATGGCTGAGCATTACAAAAACCGCTCAAATTATATACTTTACGAAATATTGAATGAACCCAACGGTACATTGACGACTGCTGCTTGGGCAAAAATTCAACAATCTGCTATTACAGCCATCCGTACCATTGATACAAAACATACAATTGTGGTTGGCGGTGCTGGTTACAATAGTTATACCGAGTTAGCATCGTTGCCGGTTTATACCGATGCGAATCTGATTTACACTTTTCATTTTTACGATCCTTTTGTTTTTACGCATCAAGGTGCAACATGGCCTTCACCTTCGATGGCATCACTTGCAAATGTACCATTTCCGTACAATGCCACATTTATGCCAACTACGCCTACCAATTTAGTAGGAACCTGGGTTGGAAGTGCTTTAACTAATTACAAAAACGAGGGTACATTAACCAAAGTTAAATCGCTTATTGACATTGCGGTAGCATTTAAAACCAGTAGAAATGTGAAAGTGTATTGCGGCGAATTTGGGGTTTACATACCTAACAGTCCCGATACCGACCGAACTTATTGGTATTCCGAAGTAAGGAAATACCTCGAAACAAAAGGAATTCCGTGGACTATTTGGGATTATCAGGGCGGTTTTGGGTTATTCACCAAAGGATCGGGCGAATTATTCGATTACAATTTGAATATTCCTTTGGTTAATGCACTCGGGCTTTCAGCTCCTGCACAACAAATTTATACACTTAAAGCTGATTCGGTTAGCTTCCCGGTTTATACCGATTTTGTTGCCGAAAAAATGCTGGAATCGAGCAATGCAAGTGGTGGAACCATTAATTTCTATTCAACAGCAAAACCCAATAACGGCAAATATTGCATTGCCTGGAGTGGTTCGGGCCAGTATGGAACTGTTGGTTTCGATTTTTCACCGGACAAGGATTTATCAAGGCTGAAAAACCAAAATTATGCACTGAGTTTTCTGGTAAGAGGCAATTCTCCCGGTGCAAAATTCGATTTGCGATTCACCGACACCAAAACTGCCGTGGCAACCGACCATCCATGGCGTATGAACTTCACCATGGACGAAACCACTGCAAAATGGGATGGAAAATGGCACAAAGTGTATCTTCCACTTTCGCGATTTACTGAAGGTGGTTCATGGGACAATGCATGGTTTAATCCTGCCGGTTTATTCGATTGGAAAGCAATTAATCGTTTTGATATTGTTGCCGAACAAGCTTCGATGGCCGGTAAAACTTTCTGGTTCGACAATATTCAATTGGTAAATCAGGATACTGCTCAAGTGTTCGAAACTTCCACTTTTACTGATGTGAAACAGATTTATTCTGATGCAAATAACGTTAGAATATTTCCATATTTAATTCATAATCAGGCAACAATAAGCTATACATTAACTGCAAATGAGCATGTTGATATAAGTTTGTACAATTTATCCGGACAAAAAATTGAAACGATTGTAAACTCAGGACAATCAGCCGGAAACTTTTCTCATCAATGGACCAGAGATGCACGAATAAAACAAGGCATTTATATTATTCGGGTTACTATTTCAAATGAATTCACTCCCTTTAAAATAATACTATTATAATAATATTCAAATTCAATTTTTATCATGAAAAAATTAATTATCGCAACATTTTGCATTTTTTCAATGTTTGCATCTGCTCAATGGGCTTTTCGTTTGCCGGCAATTATTAGCAATCACGCTGTTTTTCAACAATCTGCGGATGTAAAATTGTGGGGTTGGGCGCAAAGTGGCAATACTGTAAAAATCGTATGCAGCTGGAATCCAACGGATACAGTGAAGACTGAACCCGG
>JAKLIM010000176.1 GCA_022709605.1 Bacteroidota bacterium
TACTGCTCCTGATGATCATAAAAGAGTGCCTTCGCGCATCATAGTTCAAACCGAATTTTATCCGAAAGATGCGTTTAATAATTGGAAATTGGTGCAGGAAAACAATTACGTTATCGGTGATTATGTTTGGACAGCCATGGATTATTTGGGCGAATCAGGAATTGGTCGTTATTATTATTCGGGTGATGTACCCGGTGAGCACTGGGAGAATAACTTTTTCCCGTGGCATGGTGCTTATTGTGGTGATATAGATCTGATTGGCTGGAGAAAACCTATTTCGCATTACCGAAGCATGTTGTATAATACGAACGAAAAACTATATATGGCCGTTCGTGAGCCGGAACCGGAGCCTTTGGAAATCAAAACCACATGGTGGTCGGTATATCCAACCTGGGAAAGCTGGACCTGGCCGGGTTTTGAAGGAAAAACTATTCAGGTTGAGGTATATTCCAAATATCCAAAAGTAAGACTATATCAGGATAATAAGCTGTTTGGCGAACAGGCAACTACCCGCGAGCAACAGTTTAAAGCAACCTTCTCAGTGCCTTATTCTGCCGGAGTTGTAAAAGCTGTTGGAGTAGAAAATGATAAAGAAATGGAATCGACCACGCTGCAAACTGCCGGCGATGCTGCAAAACTAAAACTTACTGCCGACCGAAAAGAAATACTCGCCAACGGACAGGACTTATCATTCGTAACCATTGAAGTTACTGACAAGGTCGGAGTATTCCAACCGAATGCCACCAACCGCTTGCATTTCAAAATTGAAGGACCCGGTGTCATTGCCGGAGTTGATAATGCCGATTTGAAAGACGTTGAACAATACGTGGGCAATACACGTAAAGCGTGGAAAGGTAAGGTACTGGTAGTAATTAAGAGTACACGTGATGCGGGAGATATAAAACTAACTGTTACCTCGCCCACGTTGTCAGAAACTGCAATAAATATCAAAACGGTAAAACTGTAGACATAACAAACTAACTATCAATATGAAAAGATCTTTTTTATACGCAGTCATTCTTGCGTTTATATCAACAAGTATCGGCATGGCTCAGGTGAAAACACCGGGAGCATGTGGCCCAACTCCTTCAGAGAATCAAATGAGAGTGCAGGAAATGGAAAGCTATGCTTTTGTACACTTTTCGCTCAACACCTACACCGACCAGTCGTGGGGCTTCGGAAACGAAGATGTAAAGTTGTTTAACCCCGAAAAGGCCGATTGCCACCAGTGGGCGCGTATCTGCAAAGAATCGGGCATGAAAGGAGTTATTATTACAGCCAAGCACCATTGCGGTTTTTCTCTTTGGCCATCAAAATACACAGAGTATTCTGTAAAGAATGCCCCGTGGAAAAACGGCAAGGGCGATATGGTACGCGAAATGGCCGATGCCTGTAAAGAATACGGACTAAAATTCGGTATCTACCTTTCGCCATGGGACAGAAATCACCCCGACTACGGAAAACCCGAATATATCACTTATTTCCGTAACCAGCTTACCGAACTCTTGACCAACTATGGCGAGGTTTTCGAAGTATGGTTCGATGGAGCAAATGGTGGAGACGGCTATTACGGTGGAGCTAACGAAACACGTAAAATTGACGCTACAACCTATTACGATTGGAAAAAAACCTATGCCCTGATTCACAAGTTACAACCCAAATGTGTAATTTGGAATGATGGCGGCGAACGTGGCGATCTGCGTTGGGTAGGTACCGAAGAAGGTTCTGTAGGCGAAACAAACTGGAGCTTATTAAATGCCACCGGAGATGTGCCGTGGAATATGTTACATTATGGTGTTGAAAATGGAAACGCATGGGTGATGGCCGAAGTAAATACGTCCATTCGTCCGGAGTGGTTCTACCACCCGAACGAAGATACCAAAGTAAAAACCGTTCCTCAATTGATGGATCTTTACTATCACTCTATCGGACGCAACGGTACTATGTTGCTCAACTACCCGATTATGCCTAATGGATTAATCCACCCGACGGATGAAAAAAATGGGATTGAATTTGCCAAAGCGGTAAAAGAATCATTTGCAGTTAATATCGCCCTGAATAAAAAAGCAAAAGCATCGAATGTTCGCGGAAAATCAGTGAAGTTTGGCGCAGCTATGGCAGTCGATGGAAAGAAAAGCACCTATTGGGCCACGGATGATAATACAAAAACTGCTTCGTTGACCATCGATTTGGGTAAACCAACCTTGTTCAACCGTTTCCTTGTGCAGGAATACATTCGTTTGGGGCAACGCGTAAAAGCCTTCAAACTAGAAGCCCTGGTTGACGGAAGTTGGAAGGAACTGGCCAAAGCAACAACCATTGGTTACAAAAGGATATTGCGTTTCCCGGCGGTGAAGGCAACTCAGGTTCGATTTTGTGTAACCGACTCCAAATGTAGTCCGGTTATTTCCAATATTGGCGTTTATAATGCACCGGTGTTTCTTTATGCTCCTGCTATTATCCGAAACCAATCAGGTCAGGTGACCATAAATACGAATGACATTGGCCCTATTTTTTATTATACATTGGACGGAAGCGAACCGACTGCAAACTCATCAAAATATACAGGTCCTTTCCTAGCAGATGGGAAAGTGATTGTAAAAGCAATTTCGTACGATCCTACTTCGCGCAAAAGCAGCCCTGTAGGCATGGAGAAATTTGACATTTCCCGAAAAAACTGGAAGCTTGTTGGAATAAATGATGAAAAAGCTGCAGCAATTATCGATGGAGATCCTGCCAGCGTGTGGCATCAAAGAGATCCAAAAATGCCTATGGATTTGGTAATCGATCTTGGGAATAGCTATAAAATTAGTGGATTCAGGTATTTACCCGATCAAAACAAATGGAGCGCCGGCATCATTACTACCTATACCTTTTATGTGTCCGACGACAACGAGAACTGGAAATTAGTTGATCAGGGAGAGTTTTCGAATATAAAAAATAATCCGTTGATACAAGTAAAGAAATTCAGCCCAGTTGCAGCGCGATTCATTAAGCTGCAAGCAATAAAAAATACTTTTGGCGATAATGTAGCCGGGTATGCCGAAGTGGATGTGATAACAGAATAAAAGTATTTTGAAAATGATAAAAAAGTTTCTTTACCTTGCTTTTGCCTCACTTTTGTTAAGTGCAAACCTGTTTGCCCAAACAAACATCTATGTTTCTCTAAAAGGAAACGATGCAAATAATGGCACACTTTCTAAGCCTCTTGCCTCAATAATCAAGGCATTGGTCGAAGCCAGCAAAACAAAAGGGAGTGTTGTAATAAATCTGCTGGAAGGCACATATTATTTGAACCAACCTATCGTTTTTACACCCGAAGATGCTCCAAAAGGAAACGATACATTGACCCTAACCAATTTCAAAAACCGGAAGGTTGTTATCAGCGGTAGCGTTCCTTTAAAGTTGAAATGGAAAACGTACAAAAACGGAATCTGGCAGGCAAAAATTACTCAGAATCTTGTTTTCGATCAATTATTAGTTAACGGAAAATTGCAGCCCATGGCACGGTATCCGAACTTCAATCCCAAGGCTCAATATTATGGGGGAGCAGCAGCCGATGCCGTTTCAAAAGAGCGGGCAGCGCGCTGGAAATCGCCCGAAGGAGGTTATGTACATGCATTACATGGCTCATTGTGGGGCGATTTCCATTATGTTATCACGGGGAAAAATGACAAGGGCGAACCAACGCTCGAAGGAGGCTGGCAAAACAACCGCCGCATGGCTATGCACGACAAATACCGTTTTGTTGAAAATGTATTCGAAGAACTGGATACCATAAACGAGTGGTTTTTCGACAAAAAAGCAAAGATGCTGTACTATTATCCCCCGAAAGGTTTAGATGTCAATAAGGCAAAATTTGAGACACCGCAAATTGCTCATTTATTTGAATTTAAAGGTTCCGAAAAGAATCCGGTTAAAAATATCAATATCGAAGGGCTTACCCTTACGCAAACCCTGCGCTCGTTCATGGAAAATAAAGAGCCATTGCTGCGTAGCGACTGGACTATTTACCGTGGTGGCGCTGTGCTATACGATGGCGCAGTAAATTGTTCTCTTAAAAATTGCTCGCTCACAAATCTGGGAGGCAATGCTGTCTTTTTCAATAATTACAACCGCAATTGCGAAGTGTCGGGCTGCCTGATCTTCGAAATCGGTGCCAGTGCTTTTTGCTTTGTTGGCGACCCGAATGCGGTACGTTCGCCAAGTTTCGAATATTGGCAATACGTACCTTTGGCGCAGATTGACCGCACTCCGGGACCGAAAACAAATAACTATCCGGCTGATTGCAAGGTGTATGACAACTTGATGTATAATCTGGGCGTTGTGGAAAAACAATCGGCAGGCGTACAACTATCTATGTGCCAGAGTATAACGGTGAGTCACAATACTATTTACGATGTGCCGCGTGCAGGTATCAATGTGAGCGAAGGTACCTGGGGCGGTCATATTATCGAATACAACGATGTGTTCAATACCGTGAAAGAAAGTGGCGACCATGGCTCGTTCAATTCGTGGGGGCGCGACCGCTACTGGCATTCCGATAAAAAACTTATGGACTCCATTGTTGAAAATAACTACGATCTTGCATTACTCGATGTGGTGAAACCCATTATTCTTCGCAACAACCGCATGCGTTGCGATCATGGCTGGGATATAGACCTGGACGATGGATCGAGTAACTATCAAATTTACAATAATTTGTGTTTGAATGGTGGTATTAAACTCCGAGAAGGTGTAAACCGCCTTGTTGAGAATAATATCATGATTAACAATACCTTTCATCCTCATGTGTGGTTTAGGAATTGCAACGATGTATTTCGGCACAATATTGTTTCAACAGACTATCAGCCTATACGCGTTGATGTTTGGGGAAAGGAAACTGATTACAACGCTTTTCCGGATTCTGCGTCCCTTAAAGCCGCATGGAAAAGAGGAACGGATAAGCACTCGGTGTGCGGAAGTGAGGATTTTGTAAACCCGCAAATAGGCGATTTTCGCGTAAAAAGGGGCTCTATGGCTCTTTCAGTAGGTTTCAAAAACTTTGCCATGGACAGTTTCGGGGTTGTTTCGCCGGGATTGAAAGCCATGACCAAAAAAGTACCGCTGCCGACTGTTGTCGCGCTCGAAAAAGCCAACAATGATGAAATTATCGACTTCATGGGAGCAAAAGTAAAGAACCTTAGCACATTGGGCGAACGTTCAGCAACCGGAATGGACGACACCCGGGGCGTATTGGTGCTGGAAGTTGCTGCCGGATCGGTTGCATCAAAGTTCTTGCAGGCAAATGATGTAATTCTGTCTTTCAATTCCCGAAAAATAAATAAACTGAATGACTTACTTGAAGCTCGTAAGTCTGTTTTTGGAGATAAAACCGAAGTGGTTATTTTCAGAAATCAGAAAGAAATGAAGAAGTGGGTGGAATTAGTAAACACTTCTGAAATAAAATAGAAAACAAATGAAAACAAAATTGGTAATTGCGATGTGTTTATTGCAGTCTCTGACTGCTAATTCTCAAACATGGACTGTTTTTGGATATGATGCACTTTATAATGAGTGTACAACGCATTCTAATATATCAATCTTTAAAGATACTCTATGGTCGGGGTTGTCAAAATTAGATGGTACAACACTCACTAATGCAAGTGCACCTGCTCAGTTATTCGTATGTGATTTATCAAAGTCCGACCAGAATGGAAATTTGTGGCTTGTGGGTTCAATAAATAAAGATACCTGGCATCATGGAGACGCCTATACAATATATAAGTTCGATGGTTCACAATGGTACGATTATAGTCCGCCAACATCGTTTGGATATCACGGTTGTAGTTCAATCGCATTTCAAAATGATGGTAAAATATGGTTCACCACTACAGATAACGGTGCATACATGTATGATGGAACATCATGGCAGCAATATAAGTCATCCGTATTTACGGGTGCTAATTCTATGGCGATTGACAATATTGAAAATAAGTGGTTTGCTACTTCAACTGGTTTAGTAAAATTAGCTGCAAGCAATTGGACGATTTTCAATTCCTCCAATAGTGGTTTGAAATTTAATATAGTGAATGATTTAGCCGTTGATAAGAATGGAGATATATGGCTTGCAACTGGTTCTTTTGATGAAATTGGGGATACGATTACAGGAAGGATTGCTAAGTTTGACGGCACTAACTGGATGTATTATAAACCATTCAATGACGAACAGGGCTTAAATTCTGTTTATACGGTGGCAATTGATCCAAACGGAAAGATTTGGGCAGGGACTGTTTACGGTCTTTCCGTTTTTGATGGCGCTAAATGGACAAATTTTACTGACTCACATACTTCTGAAGATAATTTGCAAGTTGTTTCAATCGATTTTGACTCACATGGGAATATCTGGTTTGGAACAATGTGTGGAATTTTGAAATTGCAGGACTATACATCTTCATTTTACGCTCCTCATTCGCAAGATGTAATTTCCGTTTGGCCAAATCCTGCTAATTCTATTGTCAATATTAATTTATCAGGTCAAAACAGCAGCATGGAAATTTCAGTCCTTGATAGTAAGGGTTCGTTGGTGTTAAATAAGACTGTTTCATTGAATAATGTTCAATTGAACATATCCGATTTTAAACAAGGAATTTATTTAATTGTTGTAAATACAGTATCAGATAGAATAATAAAACAAATCATTAAGTACAACTAAACATTTATATATAACGATATTCGCATTTAAAAATCATATCAAATCACATTAAAATAAGTATTATGAAAAGATTTCTTTCTACAATTTTTCCTGGAATTATAATTCTCGTTAGCACTAATCTTTACGGGCAAGTCAATAATTGTTTCCTTCACGATTATCAGCCAAAAACAGCTGTAATACCTGAATCTATTGACACTGTAAAGCCAACTCAAAAGGTTACGGTTACACTTAAGTTGAAAAACGATACCATCGGAATGGTTTCCAAATATGTATTTGGTAATGCAATTGCGGCATGGTGTGGATCTTATACCGATGTACAAATGATAAATGCAACAAAACTTTTTGCTCCGTCCCTGATTCGCTGGCCCGGTGGAAGCTGGTCAGATGGATGGTTTTTGGATAAAATTCCAACCGATGTACCTGATTCAATTTATGATGGTACAAAATATGACAATGTATCTATTGAAAAAACACCAAAAATGGCATGGGGATGTCATACCGGCACCCAGGGTGGATGGGTAACTACAACCGATCAGTATTATAAATTACGTGAGAAAACGAATGTTTCGGAAGGTTTAATAACTGTCAATTATGCTTATGCCCGTCAAGGCACCGGCAAGAATCCGGTAGCTCAAGCTGCACACGAAGCTGCCAGATGGGTTCGGTATGATAAAGGGCGGACAAAATTCTGGGAAATTGGTAAT
>JAKLIM010000177.1 GCA_022709605.1 Bacteroidota bacterium
CGAAAACGCTGATTGAACAAATTGATAACCTGTCGCGCATTGCCGGTACATTTTCAAATTTTGCCCGAATGCCCGAAGCTCATTTTATTCAGGTGGACATTGCTGCCCGTTTGTACTCTGTGGTTCAGCTATTTGAACATAGTCACGAAGAAATTAGATTCGAATATACAGGCCATAAAAGTGATATTTATGTTTTTGCCGACCCGGAACAATTGGTTCAGGTTTTTAATAATCTACTGAAAAATGCCATTCAATCCATTCCAGCAACGCGCGAAGGAATAGTGCGGATTTCATTGTTAAAAAACGGAAAGGAAACCTGCATAGAAATTTCGGATAATGGAATTGGAATTCCGGAAGCATTGCAGGAAAAACTGTTTTTACCCAACTTTACAACCAAAAACACAGGCATGGGATTGGGACTTACTATTGCTAAAAATATAATTGAAAATTCAGGAGGCAATATTAATTTTTCTACAAAAATAAATGAAGGTACTACTTTTAAAGTATGTTTTCCGAATGAGTAAAAAATAAAAAGTTTATTGATCAACCGTCCCTGTCACTATCAAATGCATCTCGATTGAAATGAATTTGTTTGTAGCGACAGGGTTGTTAAATTCAAAGTATTCTGTTTTATTACTAATGGTTTTTGCACTTCAATTTTTAAAAAAACTATCATAAATTATTTGCAAATAGAACATTAAGTCGAAATTGACTAAATTCAATAAGGTTAAGATTGATATGGTTAACAATATTCTACTAAGGTTTAAGAAATAAATTTGCATTTTAAAATCTGGAAAAACTCTCGAATTCAAGGTGTTTGGTATTTAAAAACCTTATTTTCAATATTTTAACTTTAGTAGAAATTAACAAATAATAAAATCTTACCTTATTAAATTTTTTTTCATTTTTCTGAAGTATTATTGATGTAATGTGACTATTAATCATAGTATAATCGATAACTAGTCAAAATACTACCTTTTGGTGCAAAACCGATAGCCATTTTCTATTTTCTCATCCTCATGATTTCCGGATTTTCCACAATGTATTTAGTGGCAGCGCTATAACCATCCTGATAAATATCCTGATAAGCATCGAAATTGAATTCGTTGTGTTTATCGATTGCATTGGGTTCGATCAGAAAACGGCACATTTCGCGACCTTCTTTTGAATTTTGATGCTGCATGGCCCGAACGGAATAAGCCAGCGTATCAATTGGTTTGGTCAAGGATACCGGAATTCTGTGCGGAATAACATCCACTCCAATAATGGTTTGACAATAATCTTCGAGACCTTGCGCCGGCATGTTATTCAGCAATCCGCCATCCACATAAAAGTTATCCTCGTATTTTATGGCCTCAAAAAGTCCGGGAATGCTTGCCGAAGCCGATAACCACATATCGAGTTCGTTGCCCGTATGAATGATTTCCCATTGCGATTTTGTTAAATTTACCACGCAAATGTGCATACGTTTTTTTAATTGATCAAAGCTGTTGTGGGGTATTAGCTCGTTAATCAGGGACTTGAGCATGCTGTGATTCGATAAACCCGATTTCAAAAATGCCGGATGAAAATTCATTAGTTTGGTAATTTTGTAAAGTTTATCGTTTTTAATCATTAGCATCATTTCGGAAGGCGTGTATCCGGCGCAGTACAAAGTGCCGATAATTGCACCCATGCTCGAACCTACTACATGTTCAGGGTAAATGCCATGATCTTCAAGGGCTTGTAAAACGCCAATATGAGCCAATCCCAGCGCAGCTCCTCCGCTCAAACACAGTCCGGATACATTATTATCCGAAGAAGTTAAAAATAAATCTCTGAAAAATCCCATAGTTGTATATTGTTAAATGTAAAGAAAAAATAGTGAATACAAAGAAATTGTTAACGGAATGAAAACTTTGAGAATATCTGTGTTTTAAACAATTATTTGAAGTAATTTTGTCATGAATGTAGTACTTCAGATTTCGTTTATTTAAATTTTATATGCTTTTATATACAACAAAAATTATACCCGAAACAATAATTATTTACTAAAATGAGAAATTTTAAAATAGTTTTTATTTTTATTTTATTTGCACAATTGGGATACTCCAATTTGCTTTACGATATTACCGATGGAAAGTTTCGTACTAAGCGTTTAGAAACTATGATTTCGATGAAAGATGGTGAATTTTACACCTCAATAGTTAATAATAAAGCTGTTGTAAAATACAGTTACAAAAATCCTTCGTTTGTTGATACTGTTTTCAGTATTTCGCGTATTAAGAATATAAAACTTAATTCGATAGCGGGTTACGAATTTAGCCCTAACGAACAGAAATTGCTGATATACACCAATGTAAATTATCGGTATCGCCGCACATTTACTGCCGATTATTATGTGTACGACCTTAAAAGAAGCGAATTAGCACCACTTTCGGACGATGGAGCACAGGAAGTGCCGTTATTTTCGCCCGACAGCCGTTACATTGCTTTTGCGCGAAAAAACAATCTGTTTATGAAGAAACTGGATTTCAACACCGAACTTGCCATTACCAAAGATGGTGAACCCGGTAAAATTATAAATGGTACACCTGATTGGGTTTACGAAGAAGAATTCGAAAAAACGCGATGTTTTGTATGGAGTCCCGACAGTAAATTGTTGGCTTACGTAAAATTTGACGAAACGGAAATTCCTCTTTTTTCGTTCCAGCAATTTAAACAGGAAAACCCGTTGAACAAAGAAATTGAACTTTATCCGCGGTTATTTTCATTTAAATATCCCAAAGCCGGTCAGAATAATTCGAAGGTAAAAGTCTGTGTGTATGACGATTTCATGAAAACAACACGAGTTATGAAAGTCAATGAAGATGAACAGGACGTGTATATTCCGCGCATTCAATGGTCGAATCATCCCGATCAGTTAATTGTTTATAAACTGAACCGGAATCAGAACCGCCTCGATATGCTGGCTGTGAATCCGAAATCGACACTTTCGAAATTAATCCTTCGGCAGGACGATAAATATTATATTGATTATGATAATATTGATCACATCCGGTTTTCGGCCGACAATCAGTTTTTTTACGGGGTGAGCGAACAGGATGGTTACCGACATATTTATCAATATAAAATAAACGGTGCGTTGGTAAAACAAATCACCAAAGGCAGTTGGGATGTGACGGATGTTTACGGTTACGATGAGGCGAAGAAAATCGTGTATTACCAGTCGGCTGAGGTTTCGCCATTGCAGCGCGACGTTTATGCCATTGATAGCAAAGGTAAGAAAACCAGACTTACTGATGGCAATGGAACGCATGTGGCTACATTTAATAATACTTTTACTTTTTTTGCTGATAATGCTTCTTCGATCAAAATGCCTAATGTTATAAACTTACGAACATCCGTAGGCACCCTTGTCAGAACCATCGATAATAACAACAATATTGATAAATCATTTAAAGAATTAAACCTGCCACCGAAAGAATTTTTCAGTTTTACTACTTCCGAAAATGTAAAACTAAACGGCTGGATGGTAAAACCTGCAAATTTCGATAGCAATAAAAAATATCCGGTACTGTTGGTGCAGTACAGCGGTCCGAATTCGCAACAGGTACTCGATAAATGGAGTGTGGATTGGGAATATTACCTGGCCATGAATGGTTATGCTGTGGTTAGTGTGGATGGACGAGGAACGGGAGCCCGTGGTGCCGAATTCCGCAAATGCACCTATCAGCAAATGGAAATTTTAGAAGCAAACGATCAGGTTGAGACGGCAAAATACTTGGCCAAGCAAAGTTATATTGATGCAGATCGGATTGGAATTTGGGGTTGGAGTTATGGTGGCTCTATCACTTTAATGGCCATGAGTACAGGCGAGAAAGTTTTCAAAGCGGGCATTGCCGCGGCTCCGGTTACCGACTGGAAACTCTATAACACGGCATATACAGAGCGATTTATGCGTCGTCCGCAAGAAAACTTTAAAGGATACGAACAAACTTCGGCACTCTCGAGAGCCAAAAATATAAATGGATATTTGCTATTGGTACACGGAACTGCCGACGATAATGTGCATGTTCAAAACACTTTTTTGTATGCCGATAAACTGGTAGAAGCCGATAAACAGTTCGAAATGCAACTCTATACCGATAAAAATCACAGCATTTTAGGCAAACAAACCCGCCGGCATTTATATACCCGCATGAGCGAATTTTTATTCAAAAATTTGTAAGATGACATTGTTATTTTAGAATATGAATCTGAATAGGTTAAAATAATGTTGTAAAACATTTTTTCATACAAATATATTTTAAGCAATAGAACTGAAAAGTATTAACTTTGCAAGTCTTTTTTAAATAATGAAATAATTACTTAATTTATTTATTAATAAAAATCAAATAATATGACAACAGAACAAAAAAATTATGCATTGCCAATTGCAATGATGTTTGCCTTATTTTTTATGATTGCTTTCGTTACAGGCTTACCAAGTCCGATGGGAGTAATTGTTGCAAAACAATTCGGAGCAACAAATTTTGAATCGCAGTTAGGTTTTTTAGGAAACTTTTTGGCTTACGCATTTATGGGAATCCCGGCAGGTATAATGCTAAAGAAATGGGGATACAAAGTAACTGCTCTTGCAGCAATTGCAGTTGGTTTTATGGGCGTTGGCGTTCAATTCCTTTCAGGTCAGGTAGGTGTTTTTAGTGTCTATCTTATCGGAACATTTATTTCCGGTTTTTCGATGTGTATGTTGAATACAGTAGTTAATCCGATGCTTAATACGCTTGGCGGTGGTGGAAATTCAGGAAATAAATTATTGCAATTCGGAGGTTCAATCAACTCAATCGGGGCAACCATTACACCCATGTTAGTGGGTTACCTGATGGGAGCAGAAGCCGGACGCACCATCGAAAAAGCAAATCCAGCGCTTTTTCTTGCCATGGGTATTTTCGCATTAGCATTTGTAGTGTTGTCATTTGTAAAAATTCCGGAACCTCATAAAGAAACTGCTGCCGAACGTAAAGTAAAACATGCTCACAGTCCGCTTTCTTTCCGTCATTTTATTTTTGGAGCAATTGCTATTTTTATTTATGTTGGTATCGAAATTGGAATCCCAAGTACTGCCAATCTTTACATGACTGCTCAAACAGGCTCAACCAATCCGGGTTTAGGTATTGATGCAACTGTAGCCGGTAGTATTGTCGGAATTTATTGGTTATTAATGTTAGTAGGCCGTTTATTAGGCGGATTGTTGGGATCGAAAATTTCGAGTAAAACAATGTTATTAACCGTTTCTTCTGCCGGATTATTTTTTATATTACTTGCCATTCTAATTCCAACAACAGTAACCGTTACTATCCCTGTTTTATTAATTAAAGTTCCGTTAAGTGTCGTTTTCTTAGTAATATGTGGTTTGTGTACCTCTATAATGTGGGGCGGAGTTTTCAACCTGGCTGTCGAAGGTCTGGGAAAATATACTGCTGCTGCTTCCGGTATCTTTATGGTTATGGTTATGGGTGGTGGAATTGTTCCGTTAATTCAGGGATGGGTTTCCGACCATTTTGGTTATATAAATAGTTACTGGGTTATGTTTGCTTGTTTGGCTTATATGTTGTGGTATGCACTTGTAGGTTGTAAAAATGTAAACAAAGATATACCTGTAGAATAAAAATTATTAATTATTTCATGTTTCGTGTTTCGTGTTTTTTAGCGCGAAACACGAAACGTTAAACACGAAACAAAAAGAATTATGGAAAAACCTTATGTGATTGGCATGGATATGGGTGGTACAAATACCGTTTTTGGTATTGTTGATGCCCGTGGAACTGTAATTTCAAAAAGCGCTATCAAAACAGGATCTCACACCGATGTAAATCTGTATATCGACGATTTGCATGCCGAAATGTCGAAATTAATCGAGGCTGCCGGCGGCATTGAAAAGATTAAAGGAATAGGAGTAGGGGCGCCCAACGGTAATTATTATACCGGCAACATCGAATTTGCGCCTAATCTTCCGTGGAAAGGAGTTATTCCTTTTGCCAATTTGATGGCTGATAAATTTGGAGTTCCTACAGCATTAACCAACGATGCCAATGCAGCTGCATTTGGCGAAATGACGTATGGCATTGCCCGTGGAATGAAAAACTTTATCATGATAACCCTCGGAACCGGCGTTGGAAGCGGCATTATTATCGATGGAAAAGTTGTATATGGTCACGATGGATTCGCCGGTGAATTGGGTCACGTGAATGTGATGCGTAACAATGGCCGGCTTTGCGGTTGTGGAAAAAGCGGTTGCCTCGAAACCTATGCTTCGGCTACCGGAGTTGCCCGCTCGGCCCGCGAAATTTTAGAAACCAGTACGCAAGACAGTCTTTTGCGGAATATTCCAACCGACAGCATTACTTCGAAAGATGTACACGATGCAGCGCTGCAGGGCGATGAAGTTGCGTTGGAGATTTTCCGTTTTACCGGAAAGATTTTGGGTGAAGCATTTGCCGATTTTGTTGCTTTCAGCGCCCCTGAAGCCATTGTGCTTTTTGGTGGATTGACAAAAGCAGGCGATTATATTCTGAATCCGATTGTTGAGAATATGGAAAAAAACCTGCTTCCTATCTGGAAAGGTAAAGTAAAAGTGTTGTTCTCAGAACTGAAAGAAGCCGACGCCGCAGTATTAGGTGCAAGTGCTTTGGCCTGGGAACTATAAAATACATTTACAATTTACATATTTACAATTTATTTGCAATATTGTAAGTAGTTTTAAAAATAAGAAACGCAAAACAGACGATATGATTATCAATGTTTTGCGTTTTTTTTGGGGTCGCGATTTTCAATCGCGAATATTTCGAGACTTTTTGGATATGCTCATTCAATAAATATAAACCCCACAAGAGGCACAGTTACTTGTTTTCCCAAGTGATGAATGGGGCGGGAGCAGAGGCTCTGTTTTTTCTATCGGTGGCACTTCTTGTTATTCGGTTTTCCCTTTAAAGGTTGCATATATTGCCATGGCGTGACCGTGACCCAATTCAAATTCCTCTTTTAGCCAATTTGTAATTTCGGTGGCTTTTACAGTTTTTTCAAGTTGGCCGTTTTGCATGTAACCCTTTTCTTCTGCCAGTTGCCTGAAGTCGGCAGGCGTTTTTCCTGTCTTGTCTTTAATGTTATCGATGTATGCTTGAAACGACATAAAATTTAATTTTTGATTTTGATTGTAAATTTATGAAATGGTGAAAATTACTAGTAGAGCAAATGGGAAAATTGGCTTGTACTTTTGAAGTTGATCATTAAAATAAGATGTTTCCGACAATAGGTTATTATTGTTTAATATTCATTTCTATCGTAAAATTCGTTTTTTCCATATTTTCGGCTACTATAATATAGTTAACAATAAGTTTTGGAATTTCTTCAA